>CAZHKD010000130.1:2738-4555 GCA_964533255.1 uncultured archaeon
CCGTAGCTTGGCAGAGCGTACGGCAGCTTCATCCCCAGAACCTTCTCGTAAATCAGGAACCCTATGTTAAGCACCAACGCTACAGCCAGGCTTGCTATGGCCCCTTCTCTTGTCGCCCTCTTCCAGTTCAGACCTACGGCCAGCAGCGGGAGTGTTGCAGAAGCGAAGTACCCCCAGCCGAGAGCGCCGAGAATGGCAACGAGGTACTTCCCGAAGTAGCCGAAGATGACGGCAAAGACTGTCAGGAGGATCGTCACAACTCTGCCCCACCACACCTGTCTGGCGTGCTCAAGCTCCTTCCCAAAGGCCAGGGGCAGGTCTCTGACTATCGCCGCAGTCCCTATGGATATGAACCCGCTTGCCGTTGACATTATGGCAGCGAGCAGCCCAGCATAAACAACGGCTCCCATCCAGACCGGAAGCTGGCCCAGGAAGGCTATGGCAGCCTGGTCAGGCTTCTGGAGAGCCGGAATCTTCCCGCCAATTACCAGCCAGAGGGCGGCGTAGCCAACGAATATCCAGAGGAGGCTGGAGAGCATGTAGCTTCCACCGCTGATGAGGGCCCCCCACTTCAGGTCTCTGTAATTTCGCAAAGCATAGAACTTTGTTGCAAGGTGAGGCTGCCCCAGTCCGCCCAGAGCGAAGACGAAGTACCACGTAAGAACAAGAACCCACGTCCCCTTGCCCAGCGGGTCAATCAGAACCGGATCTTTCTGGCCGATGGTTGTAAAGAGTCCTTCTGTCCCACCGGTCATCATCAGGGCGAATATCAGGACTCCGATGGCTGCGACAATCATTATAAGCCCCTGGAAGAAGTCCGTCAGAATGCTGGCAGCCATTCCGGCGACTGCGGTGTAGATCATGGTTATTCCGAAGATGATGAGGATTGCTGTCTCAAGATTCACGCCAAGGAGTCCTGAAACGACGTAGCCGCCGGCCATAACTTGGGTGCCCAGGTAAGCGATGACTCCCAGCACAAGGCTGACGGCCAAAAGGCCCCTGACTGCTTCACTCTTGAATCTGGCTGCTGCAACGTCTGGAAGCGTCGCTATCGGGCGAACCTCGGCTATGAGCCTTATCCTCTTCCCCACTATGAACCAGCCCAGACCGAAGCCTATTGGAGCTGCCAGGGTTATCCAGAGAGACGTTGCACCGAGGGCATACACCAGACCCGGCCCACCGATGAAACCGAAACCGCTCATGATGGATGCGAAGGCAGCAACCGACGTCACAACAGTGCCAAACAGCTTGTGGGCGCCAAAATAGTGCTCGGCAGTCTTCACACGTCTGATGGCGTAAACACCAATGGCAAAGGTGAGGACGAAGTAGCCGATGACCACAGCAATCGTGACCGGGTCGCTCATTGCTCTTCACCTTCCGTCATGCCCTCAACCTTCCTCTTGAACTCATTCCACGTCTCTTCGCTGAGAATCCACCTGTCGAAGATCAAAGCATAGCTGAGGGTTCCCGGTATGAAGAGCAGCAGCCACATCACCGGAAACAGCACGAAGAAGCCAGGATGCATGCCGGCAATCGTGAAGGCTGGAAACTGACCCCTGAATTCCGCCCAGTACCTGAATATCAGGGTTATGGACGCAGTCCAGAATACGAATAACAGAACTCCAAGCCACAACGCTGGCCCGAGCTCGTTCTCCTTCATGGCTCCAGTTATCAGCCAGAGTGTCAGGCTTAATCCTACCAGATAGCCCAGGAGCTGCCAGGAGTTCGTCAGCGCTGCAATCAGAATCAGCAGCATCACTGCTCCGTTCAAAAGGATAACATTGCCCCGCAGGCTGATTTCCATCACCTCCGGGGCA
>CAZHKD010000131.1:0-1696 GCA_964533255.1 uncultured archaeon
GAAAGTTATTTAATTAGCCCGGCACCTTCTGCTGACGTATGATAACCAGAGATGATGTCCTCCACATAGCGAATCTCGCCAAAATACAGCTTTCTGATGAGGAGGTTGAGAAGTTCAGAGATGAATTCCAGAGCATACTGGATTACTTCGACATTCTCGATGAGGTTGAGGAGGAAATCGAGCCCACCTTCACCGTCATTCAGCTCAGAAACGTGTTCAGAGAAGATGAGCCGGGAGAGTGCCTGAGCAGAGAGGAGGCAATGATGAACGCAAAGCACGTTGAGAACGGCTACTTCAAGGGGCCGAAGGTGGTGGAATGATTACCGTTTCGGAGTGGAGAGAGAGGCTGGAATCGGAGAAGTGCTATGACGTCGTCTCCGAAATGCTGGAGAGGATTGAGGGGAGCAGGCTGAACGCCTACATCACTGTCGTGAAGGATGAAGCGTTAAAGAGGGCTGAGGAGTACGACAGGGGTGAGCTGAAGGGCAGGCTTGCGGGCATTCCGGTTGCCGTGAAGGACAACATCACCACGAAGGGCATCCGCACCACATGCGCTTCAAAAATACTGCACGACTACGTCCCGCCCTTCGACGCCCACGTGGTGGAGAGGCTGAAGGCTGAAGGTGCAATCATCATCGGAAAGACCAACATGGACGAGTTTGCAATGGGCACGACCACTGAGACGTCATTTTTCGGCGTCGTCAGGAATCCCTACGACGAGGACAGGGTGGCCGGAGGCAGCAGCGGTGGAAGCGGAGCCGTTGTGGCTGGAGACGAAGCGGTTATGGCACTCGGAAGCGATACCGGTGGGAGCATAAGGTGCCCGGCAAGCTTCTGCGGTGTTTACGGCCTTAAGCCCACCTACGGGCTTGTTTCAAGATACGGCCTGATTCCCTACGCTAACAGCCTTGAGCAGATAGGGCCAATGGCCAGCAGCGTCGAAGACCTGGCTCTGCTGCTTGAGGTGATAGCCGGAAAAGACACAAGAGACTCAACCAACGCAGGCAGGGAATTCGAGTTCAAGCAGGCTGAAAGGAAGCTCAGAATCGGAGTGGTCAAGGAAATGGGCGGGAACGACGACGTCATGGGCAGGTTCAGCGAGGTTCTCGAGATGCTAAAGAGCATGGCTGACGGAGAGGTGGTGGAAATCGGCATGCCATCCTTCCGCTACGCTTTAGCAGCGTATTACGTCATAGCCATGAGCGAAGCCTCGTCAAATCTTGCGAGATACGACGGGGTAAGATACGGACTTGCTTCTGAACTCGACTCCTGGAGCAGGTACTTTTCCAAGGTGAGGGCTGAGGGGTTCGGCGAGGAGGTGAAGCGGCGCATTATGCTGGGAAGCTACGCCCTCTCAGCAGGCTACTACGGGAAGTACTATCTCAAAGCTCTGAAGGTCAGAACCCTCGTCAGGAGAGATTTCCAGCGGGCTTTCAGCCAGGTTGATGTGCTTGTGGCCCCCACCATGCCCTCTCTGCCCTTCAAAATTGGCGAGCTGGCTGATCCGCTTACAATGTACAAGGCGGATGTGAACACCGTGGCGATAAACCTTGCTGGCATTCCAGCGCTGAGCATGCCTGCTGGTTTCGTAAAGGGGCTGCCTGTGGGGCTGCAGATAATGGGTGACTACTTCAGCGAGAACACCATCCTGAACTTCGCTCTGATGCTGGAAAAGAGATTCAGAGAGAGCGGTTTG
>CAZHKD010000131.1:1796-4529 GCA_964533255.1 uncultured archaeon
GAGGGATAGCCAGCACAATTTTTAACTTCTCCCGTTTCAATACATCTCAGATGCCATCAATGTACCTCCCACTCCACCACGGGAAGGCTCCTTACTGGCTCCTCAACAGGATGAAGAAGCTCGCAAAGCCTATAATCACCCTGATCATTCAGGAGTATGGCGAAAAAGAGTTCTTCAGGCGCATATCCGACCCCGTATTCTTCCAGAGCTTTTCCAACGTTCTGGGCTTCGACTGGAACAGCTCAGGTGTTACGACGGTCATGACTGGCGTGCTGAAGAGCGTGCTGAACGAGAGCGAGTTCGAGATAAGGGTTGCCGGCGGTAAGGGGAAAAATGCCGTTGCGACGCCAGAGGACATCCGGAGGTTCTGTGAAGAGCTCGACATTTCTGCGGATGAGCTCATCACAGCAAGCAGATACGCCGCCAAGGTGGACAATGTTGCACTTCAGGACGGCTACACCCTCTATCACCACGCCGTCATCTTCTCTCCCCGCCATTTCACCATCATCCAGCAGGGCATGAATGAAAGAAAGCGGCTGGCGAGGCGCTACCACTGGAACCCCCACGAAGAGATTCCTGAAATCTCAGATGTGCACTCAGGAATTGCAGCGGAGAGAAGGGAGAAGGAAGTTGTTAACCTGGTTTCCGATGAAAGCAACGAGTGCAGGAAGACGATACTGGACGTCGTCAACGACAGAAGCTTCAGGCGTGACTACTCCAGGCTCATCTCAATAACCCGCTATAAAGAGGGGCTGGCTGTTCCAAAACGCATTGACTGGAAAGCCGTTGAGACAGCCTATCAGCTCCAGCCGGAGCGTTTCGAAGACCTCCTCCTCATCAGAGGGATCGGCAAAGGAGCTGTCAGGGCTCTTGCCCTCATCGCAGACCTGATATACAACGATCACTTTGACAGGCAGGATCCGGCGAAGTACAGCTTTGCATTAGGCGGTAAAGATGGAGTGCCCTTCCCTGTTGACAGGAAGAGCTACGATGAGGTGATTCAGTTCATGAACGAAGTCGTCAGGCAGGCTGACCTTCAGAGCTCTCAGAAGCTGGAGCTGCTGAAGAGGTTACGAGTATAGCGTACCATATAGAGGTTAAAGCGAAAGCGAAGGGCTGGAGAAGCGGGATGAGGGATGAAAAGCCTATCATGGCCACTATCAGCATAAACAGCAGCAGACTTGACGGTTTTTTAATGGAGAAGCGTATTGAAGCTGCAAGGGCGTCGAAAACCCCTGTGTCGAGAGCAATCAGGATGAAGCGGGAGGGGAAGGTTACTGCTGCAACGACAATGATGGCTGCCGCAGATATCAGGACAGGAACGACTGAATTCATGACTCCGGTCAGGAATAGGAAGGGCAGAGAGGCTGCCAGAATTGCAACGGATATGAGCAGCTCCAGTGCCAGCATTCTGGGAGTGTAAAGGTATCCAAGGTAGAAAAATTCGTTGAATGAGAAAGTTCCAAACCTGGCGATTTTCAGCGATGCTCCTACCATTCCGGCTACTATGAAAACCATAATTACAAAAGCTATTGAGCCGAAGATTATGAATGCTACGAAGAATTTAAAGGGATCCAGCATGACGATGTCGTACATCTCCTTGATTAGCTCTTCATCACTCTTTTCTGACAGTTCTGCAAGCTCTGTGAGCTTCTCCTGGGGGATTATGCTGACAAGTCCGACGGCAAGGAATAGGTAGATCATGAATGAAAGAATGATGGGTGGAATTACGATTTTCAGATTTCTGACAAAAAGTTTTATGCCTGACAGAAGCACTTCCAGCAAGTGCGGCATGTGCATCAGTTCAGCCCTGGAAATATAAGCTTTGGGCTATCGGAATTGTTACGGGAGGCAGAAAAGTGGGAGATGTGAGGAGATTCAAGGTTGCCCTCTTCAGGCCGGCAGAATATCTGGAAGAGACGAGAAGGATGATGGAGGAAAAGGGATTTGAAGTTCTCGCAACCCCGTTTATTGGTGCTGAAGTTGACGAAGAAGCTCTGGAAAAGCTCGAAAAGATTGATGCGGAAGTTCTGATAATAACGAGCCAAACCTCCGCTTCGATACTGCTCGATAGGGTTACTGAGATATTTCAGGACAGGGAAGTTATAGCAATCGGGAAAAAAACGGCAGGCGTTCTTGAAAGGGCAGGTATTAGGCCCAGAACACCTCCAAAATTCGATTCTGCGAGCATTTACGCTCACTTCAGGGAAGATCTGAGAGGCAGAAAAATTGCTATTCTGAGAAGCGATAAAGGAAATGAGGTGCTGCTGAGGCTGAAAGATGTTGCTGAAGTGCAGGAAGTTCCAGTTTACAGGATTGTGAAGCTGAAGGGCGAGGAGCAGAGAAAAGCGGTTCTGTCTGTGGTGAGAAAAGAGGTGGATGCTGCCATTTTCTCCAGCAGAATGATGGTTCAGGCATTCATGGAGGTTGCTGAGGAGCTGAACGTGAAGGGTGAAGCAGTCAGAGCACTGAACGAGATCGTCACGATTGCCATCGGGCCGCCTACCAGAGATGAGCTTCGCAGCCACGGCGTTGAGGCAGTGATGCCTGAAGAGTACACCTTTGACGGTGTCTTGGACTTGCTGGAAAATCTAAATCAACCTTGAAATCCCGGGAGGGCGGCAAGGCAGGGTGGGCGGGACAAATTTTGATAAAAAGGATAAGAAGGCTGAATAAGGTTACTGCACCTTCTCCCACTTGTAGAGCTCAACAACCTCTGCAAGCGTCCTCCCT
>CAZHKD010000132.1:0-4389 GCA_964533255.1 uncultured archaeon
CCTGGGTTCAAGTCCCAGCCCCGGCGTGTCTCCTTCTGGTTCAACGCCTTTTTATACTGCTTGATATGCCTTTGAAACCCAATTCCACATTGTACAAACATTAAATAAACCAGAATAGCGTGCTTCCCAAAAATCACATAAACCTTGGCAGGAAGTTGTCGGATGGCTCGAAAGCGTGGAAGGAGACGATAAAGTTAAATGACCACTACATTTTTCATTTCGTCCATTCTGCCACGTTTGTCACAGTTGTAAGTACGAAAAAGCTAATAATAGGAATCCAAAACGGATTAGAGCAGCTCCTGGAACCAGGCTGTAAGCTCCTGGAACTGCTGGTGCGTGTTCACGATCTCGCTCTCCATGGGGCTCTTGAAGAAGAAACCAAGTTCCTTCACAACACCGCTGACCCCCTTCTTCTTGGCGAAGAGCAGAAATCTGGCGATGTCCAGTATGAGCGGTGCTGCAACGATGGCATCTATGGCGTCCCATATGAAGTAGAACTTCATCCTCGTCCCAAGAAAGCCTGAGAAGTGGATGAAGTCGAAGGCCATTTTGTTGTCAACAAGGCTGGGGAAGAACTCTATCTGGGTGATGCTGAAAGGAGAGTAGCCAAAGACCTTCTCGAGCACCTTATCCTTGCTTATGACCTTGCTCTCCTTGTTTTCGGGATGGCTCAGCACCTTGCCATCCAGATCGCCCAGAATGTTGTAGCTCATCCACCCGTGAACCTTCAGGTTCCTGTAGGCGAACATCGGGGCGAGGGTAGTTTTGACCAGCGTCTCGCCAGTCTTGCCGTCGTTTCCTGCGTGGGGCACACCCTTTTCTTCAGCCAGCTGCTTTAATGCGGGAATGTTGGAGCCGACGCTTGGGGTGAAGTTGGCATAAGGCAGCCCGTTCTTGATGGCTGCATAGGCGTAAAGCATGCTGGCTGAAGCGAATTCCCTCGCATCCTCATCCAGCATCGCTTCAAACCCATCGATGCTTCCATGATACCTGTCACTGATGTTGGGGAGAGGTTCTGTCGATGCTGTGTTTATTACAACCGTATCGCTATCCGCAAAGCTCTTCATGTCAGATTCGAGCTTCTCCGCAATCTCTCTGAGGGTCAGACCTTCGTTTTCAAGGGCTTTTATGGGCTGCAACTCCTCAATAACGCCCTTTCCGCAGTTCAGAGCTGTTCCCGTGCTTGCTTTGACGGCCGTCAGGTACTCTGAAAGTTCTTCAAGATAGTAGCGGTCAAAATGCCTGTTCTGCTCCCAGTGCTCCAGAGCTGCCTTATATGCATTTGGTATCTCCCGTATGTCATGACCACCAAATTCAAAGCTGAGGGGAGCAAACCTGTCCAGACCATCGAAGTGAGGTAGCTGTGAAACCAGTCCGGTAGTGTCCACCAGCCCTTTTTCAACAGCTTTACCACCTATCATCGCTGTTGTGGACACTATCCCATAAGCACCAACCAGCCATACTTTCATGATATCACCTGCCTCAGCATTTTTATTTTAAGAACCATTAGATTTCCGTAAGAAGCTACCAGCATCGAAACTGCTAACCCTATCAAGGGAAAACGACTTAAAAATATTTCTGAAGGGAAGGGCATGAGTGATGAAAATTGTCTGGAAAGTGTGAGATTGCATCTTGAAAATGCTGAATACCGTAAAAACAAGATAATCCTAAATTCTGAGTTCTTTCACGCTCTGCTTAAGTGTCTCGGACTCATTGCAGCACTTCTGGACTCGGGCAAAGTTTATGAGGCAAGGGAGATTCTGGGGGAGCTGGGGGAGGTAATATACCAGAACGTGAAGTCTGGCAATTGACGATTATTACTTCGACTATTCGATAAATTTATAAAGTAGAAGTGTGCCAATTCGCCCATGGAAGAGGCATCCAAGCTGCTGGCAGAAAAGATAGCCAGCGAGATTATTTTCGCAGAGAACGTCGGGAAGACACTCAAAAAGTGGCGGGACGTCTTTCAGGTTTCCCAGAAGGAGCTCTCCGAAAAGCTCGGTATATCTCCATCAGTTATAAGCGACTACGAAAGTGAGCGGAGGAAATCTCCCGGAGTTGGTTTCATAAGAAGGATAATCGAGGCCCTAATCCTGATTGATGCTGAAAAAGGCTACCCGACAGTCTCCAAGTACAAGGATCTCCTCAACGGTTTCAGACTGGATGTAATTCTGGATATCTGTGAGTATTCAAGGAGCATAAGTTCCCGGAGGCTGGCAGAGCTCGTCAGCGGAGATGTTGTTAATGGTCTGGACAGGAATGTCAGCGGCCATACGGTTGTGGACAGCATTAAAGCCATCTTAACTCTGAACTCATTCGACTTCTACAGACTCTACGGCCTGAATACTCAGAGAGCCCTCATATTCACAGGCGTGTCAAGCGGACGCTCGCCCATGGTTGCTATCAGGGTTGCGAATCTCAAGCCAGCCGTGGTGGTGCTTCACGGTCTGGATAAAGATGAGGTGGACGAGATAGCCGTGAAAATATCTGAAATAGAGAAGATTCCGCTAATAACGACTAAAATGGATGTGGAGGATATGATAAGGGCTCTCAGACAGGAAGGAGGTGTTTGAATTGGTTGGGATAGTGTCTTACGGGACGTACATACCCCGTTACAGGATAAAGGCCGAAGATATTGCCAGAATCTGGGGAGAGAATGCCGAAGCCATAAAGGGAGGACTGGGAGTTCTGGAGAAGTCCGTCCCGGATCTCGACGAGGACACAGCAACTATAAGTGTTGAGGCAGCAAGAGAAGCGGTAAGAAGGGCTGGAATCAATCCGAAGGATATAGGTGCCATATTCGTGGGCTCTGAAAGTCACCCTTATGCAGTGAAGCCCACGGCAACCATCGTGGGTGAGGCTCTGGATGTAGGGAACGATTTCTTTGCTGCCGACCTCGAATTTGCGTGCAAAGCCGGGACAGCGGGAATTCAGAACTGCATGGCAATGGTGGAGGCTGGAATGATAAAATACGGCCTTGCCATAGGCTCCGACACCAGCCAGGGTGCGCCGGGGGACCCTCTGGAGTACTCAGCCGCTGCCGGAGGGGCGGCATTTTTAGTAGGGAATGATGGTGTTATCGCAGAAATAGAGCACACGTGCAGCTTCACCTCTGATACGCCTGACTTCTGGAGGAGGGAGGGGCAGCCGTACCCCAGCCATGGCGGACGCTTCACGGGGCAGCCAGCGTATTTCAGGCACGTCGTATCTGCAGCGAAGATGCTGATGAGCGAAACAGGGCTGAGGCCGGAAGATTTCAGCTACGCTGTATTCCATCAACCAAACGGAAAGTTTCCTGTGAGGGCTGCAAAAATGCTTGGCTTTTCGAAGGAGCAGATAGAGCAGGGGCTGGTGGTGAGATACGTTGGAAACACCTACTCTGGCTCGTCTCTTTTGGGGTTTGCAGCAATTCTCGACGTTGCAAAGCCGGGAGACAGGATACTCCTGGTGTCCTTCGGGTCCGGCGCCGGGAGCGATGCGTTCTCAATAACCGTTACGGACGCTATCGAAAATCTCAACAGAAACCCGGGAGTCTGGGATAAGATTGCAAAGAAGGTGTACATAGACTACGGCACCTATGCCAAGTTCAGGAGAAAAATAAGGATGAAGTAATGATGAGAGAGGAGTGATGCCCATGAGAAAGGTTGCAGTCATTGGAGTTGGCCAGAGCCGGTTTGGAGAGCTCTGGGATATGAGCTTCAGGGACATAATGCTTGAGGCAGGAGTTGAGGCTCTGGAGGATGCAGGGCTGGAGGGGAAGGAGATTGATGCGCTCTTCGTTGGAAACATGAGTGCAGGCAGATACATTGCGCAGGAGCACGTGGCAACTCTAATAGCCGACTATGCCGGGCTCGCAGAGCTGAACATACCTTCTGTCAGAGTTGAAGCTGCGGATGCTAGCGGAGGGCTTGCTGTCAGAATGGCACACCTGGCCGTGGCTTCGGGGATGCACGACATAGTCATCGCCGCTGGTGTTGAGAAGGTTACAGATGCTGGAGAGCTCAGCATGGAGATAATGTCATCCTCAGCGGACATGGAGTGGGAGGGCTTTGTGGGCGCAACCCTGAGCACCCTCTACGCCATGATGGCGAGGTTGCATATGAAGGAGTTCGGGACAACAGAGGAAGACTTGGCGATGGTAAGCGTCAAAAACCACAGAAATGCTGTAAACAATCCTAAAGCCCAGTTCAAGAGCGAAATCAGCGTTGATGCGGTCCTCAGCTCTCCTTACGTTGCCGAACCTCTGAAGCTGCTTGACTGCGCCCCCATAAGCGATGGTGCTGCGTGCGTGGTGCTGGCAAGCGAGGAGGTGGCGAGGCAGTACACTGATACTCCAGTATACATCAAGGCCTCCGCCCAGGCCAGCGATTACCTTGCCCTGCACAGCAG
>CAZHKD010000133.1:0-4295 GCA_964533255.1 uncultured archaeon
CGGACTTTCAGCGGTGAGCATTGCATCGGGCATAGCTGTGGTGGGTGGTGCTATCAGTCAATCTACCGGTTAACCTAGATCCTCCTGACGACTATTTTCTCCTTCATCTCTTCGCTTATGCTTACCGCCTCCCCGTCCAAGTGAATTTCACCGTCCCTCACCTCGACCACATCGTCAACCTTCAGGCCTGTACTCTCCAGAGACTTGGGCAGTGCGATGACCTCGTATCGGCCGTCTTCAGCATCTGAGAGTTTCATAACAGGCTGGGTGCATTCGTCACAGACCTCGCACTCGAAGGTCGCTAGGATGTTGCAGACTTTATCAACCACGCTCTCATCCACGTGATGCTCCAGCTCACAGCTCAGCCTGTGAGCAGTTTCTGCATCAAGACCCAGAAACTGGGTGAAGAACTCCTCAAATACATTGTGGTACCTCTTGACCTTCTTGGCAACCTCCATGCCCTTGTCCGTCAGGATGACCCCGTAATACGGCTGGTATTCAACGTATCCCATATCCCTCAGCTTTGACAGCATTTCAGTGACGCTGGGGGGCTTGACGCCAAGCTTTTTCGCAATGTCGTTTGTTTTTACAACCCGCTTCTCCTTTGCCTGAATGTCGTATATTGTTTCCAGATACTCCTCAACCCTCTCCAATTCAACCACCTGCACCTGTCGAGTCATTCGATTTGCCCGAAGCGTCCAAAACCAACTCGTCCAGATTCTTTAAAAACCCTGCAATTGCCTTCGAAAGTTCATCAAACTTCCCGAAATAAAAATGATCTGTATCCAGTTCCAGAACTTCCTTGGGTTCTGAAAGCGCTTCTGCAATCCTCCTGGACTCTTCAATGGGGACGATATCATCTCTGGTCGCGTAAACAATAAGCTTGGGCGCTTTCGCGTCTTTCAAGCTCATCTCATCAATTTTCTGAAGCGGTGAGATTAGCACGAGGGCGTCGCACTCATCAGCTATATTCGAGGCAACGATGCTGCCGAAGGAATAGCCAACTACGGCAACAAAGGGGTGACGCTCCTTCAGGTAACGCAGGCATATTCCTGCATCTTCGATTTCCCCTACACCATTCCTGTAAGGGGTGCGGTAGTCAAAGCGAAGTGTTGAGAGGCCATTGGCGTGAAGTTCCCTGCAGATCCTTTCAAGCCTGACATCAAACCTGTTCCCACCCATGAGGGGGTGAGGTGGGCAGAGGAGGGCAGCATTATCCCCGACAATTTCGTATGTGGCCCTTATCAGCCCGCTGACAGCAATGTCCATGACGTCCATAAACCCAGTTACTCGCTGGGGGTACTTAAGAATAGTGTAATTTTTGCGGTGTGGTTGCACTGCTGCATTTGATGTTTTTTACCATCAACCGTAATATCTCTGATCAACCCCAAAGCTGGCGGATGCACCTGACAGCCCAGTTTGAGACCTCTTCCATCACCTTCTCCGGATTCTCTTCAAGATGCCGCCTTTTCACCAGGATTACATCTCCAGCCCTTGCACCCATCCTCCGAATACGCTTTTTCAGACTGGCAGCATACCTTTTCTCATCGAATCCGCCGTAGGTTATGGCAAGAAAAACGGTCTTCCCAGCTAAATTCACTTTTTTCAGGAAATAGGTGACGGGCGGGCAGTTGAAGGTCCACTTTGGCAGACAGAGGAACACAACATCCGATTCAGGCTCATTGAACGTGGATTTTACTCCAAAACCCGGAATGAAGGACAGAATTAACCACGTGATGTATGGATGGCGCCTCAAGGGTTTTATTTCGATGACTTGAACCTGATAGTCTTCCAAAGACCTTGCAATCTGCTCTGCCACCTTCTTCGTAGCTCCCCGCCAGGAGAAGTAGCAGACATCTATCCGCTCGGCGTTGTCTGTATCCGCAACTATTTCCTCAGCCATAGCTCCAAGATCCTCTTAAGCATGTATATCGAATCTCTTCCCACGCTAACCTTCGTATCTTCGCCCTGCTTCCAGGATACCGGAATTTCCTTGATGCTCAGACCTCTGCGCTGGGCCAGAACCAACAGCTCGGTGTCCCAGAACCAGTGGTTGTCCCTGACTTCCCTGATGACGTCCAGGACCGCATCCCTGTTGAAGGCCTTGAAGCCGCACTGGTGGTCTTTTACTTTCGACCCCAGGATTACGCGTACAAGGAGGTTGTAGATTCTTGAGGGAATTTCCCTCGTGAACGGGCGCTGAGTCTTGCTCTCCTTGAGGAGTCTTGACGCTATTGCAATTTGGAAGCCGCTGTTTATGGCTTCGACTAGATCCCTCAGATGTTTCAAATCCATGGAGAGGTCAGCATCGAGATACATGACGATGGGGTAGGATGCTGCTTCGAAGGCTCTGGCGAGAGCCCTTCCCCTGCCCAACCTCTCATCGCTGTGAAGGTGTACTACCCTTTCGTTCTCCGCCTCAAGCCTTGCTGCGATGATGTCGGTACCATCAGTGGAGCCATCCTCTGCAATAATGACTTCGTATTCGTAACCGAGCTCTTCAAGAGTTTTCACAACAGCCATAACAGCTTTCTCTATCCTCTCTGCCTCATTGTAGGCTGGAATTATGGCGCTCACCTTAACCTTTGTGCTCATTCCAGTCACTCGCTCCTCTATTTTCGCCAGTTTTTTAAAACCTTCTAATCCTCCCGTACCGCATGCCCATGGATAAAAGATATGCTCTCCAGATACTTGCCGGTTTTCTCATCCTTTTCGTCATCATTCTGAAATTCAGGGAAAACCTTCACCAGCTTTCCGGTGTAAAATTCAGCGTGACCTTTTTTGCCCTCTCCCTGATTCCGTACACTCTTCTGAACCTCACACTGTCTTTCCGCCTTTACTTTCTCCTCCGGAAAATGGGTTGCGGAGCAGCATATTCGGGAATTTTCCTTGCCCATCTCTCGGGCATGCTCGTGGGAGACGTTACGCCGGGTAGAAGCGGGTATCTGATGACCCCCAAGTTCGTTAAATCCGTTTCGGGCTGCAGTATCCAAGCGGGAACAGCAGCGATAATTTCTCCTCAAGGCATCGAATTTCTGATTAAGGTCGTTGGAGCGTCGCTGGCGATAATATATCTGGTCTTACCGGTCTCGGAGTCGGTCATCTATTCAGCACTTCTCGGCACCGCATTCGTCTTCATGCTGGCGTTAGCATTGATCTGGTTTGCCTGGAAATCTGAGTTCAGCATTCTGGGAAGGTTGCCATTTGTTTCAAAGTATGTCTCCTATTTCCAGGAGTTCAGAGACAAAAGCCTGATTGTGAAGAAGAGCGTTGCCGAAGTGGTTCTCATATCTCTTGCCGGCTGGGTTTTTGCCGCCCTTCAGTGGCAGCTCATCGGATTGGCCCTGGACCTGAAGCTGGACTTTCTGGACTACTTCCTCCTCCACCCTCTCCTGACTGCCCTATCTTTTGTTCCGATTACCCCGGCCGGACTCGGATTGGTTGAATCAGGAGGTGTGGTCGTTTTTTACCTTATGGGGCTCGACCCGCTTTCCGGCTTAGCTTTCACGCTACTGGCAAGGCTCAGCAACGTTCTGGGAGACCTGCCAGGGATCGTTCTGATATTCAGGAGGAGTTCTTAGAGTAGGATGGTTTTAACCCGCCTACTGCCATCAGATGCTGGCAAAAACCAGAGTAAAAATCACGCAAACCGGGAATTGGCAGGCTGCACTATTCTACAGTCACGCTCTTTGCCAGATTTCTGGGTTTATCAATTTCGCAGCCTCTCTCTCTGGCGGCAAAATATGCGAGCAGTTGGAGCGCAACTGACTGGGTGACCGGAGCCAGAAGGGGGTGGGTCTTCGGAACCCTTATGACGTGGTCGACGTACTTCTCCACTTCCCCGTCATCCTCATCGGCAACTGCAACCACCACAGAGTCTCTGGCCTTGACTTCTTTCAGATTATTGAGCATTATCTCGTAAGTTTCGTCCTTGACCACGCACGCCACCACCGGAGTTTTCTCTCCAAGTAGGGCGAAGGGTCCGTGCTTCAACTCTCCGGCCGGATAACCTTCTGCGTGGATGTATGATACCTCCTTCATCTTCAGGGCTCCTTCCAGAGCTATGGGAAAACCAATCCCTCTGCCTATGTACATCAGATTCTCGTATCCGGCAATATTCCTGGCAATTTCCTCAATTCTGCTCTCCTCATCCAGAATCCTTCTAACCTTCTCAGGCAGCAGCTTCAGCTCTTCAACCAGCTCATTAACCTCACTTCTTGGCAGGGGTGAGAGTCGGAATGCCATGATGTAAAGAACTATGAGCTGAGCGATGAAGGATTTTGTTGCCGCAACGC
>CAZHKD010000134.1:0-4229 GCA_964533255.1 uncultured archaeon
TCATCACAGCAGGAGTTGTGACGTACATTTCCAGCATGAGACCTGACCTGCTTGAGGGCAAAGCAATTCCGGGAAGGGTGGCCTATGCAGCAATTGCCGTCATGATTGCCCTCTCACCGGTCTTCGCCTACGCCGCCGAGCTGGTCGGATACTCAGAGCCGCTCGAAAACGTGGCGGAGATGATGGGTGCCGAGGAGCGCCCCCTGTACCATGGAATACTGCCGGATTACACCGTGCCAGGCCTCAACCCCTACATCGGAACGGTGATATCAGCAATGACGGGAGTCGCAATAGTCATGGGCATCGGGTACGGAATGAGAAGACATGCATGAGCTCATAGAGAGGAGCGTAAAGGAAGCATCACAATACTTTCAAAATTTTTTCATACACGATTATGGAGAGGAGCAGGGGTTTCTCCACAGGGTGGATGCAAGAATAAAGCTACTGGGAACCTTTTTGCTGGTGGTGCTGGCGGTTTCAACCTTCGATGCTGCAAGGATTCTGATAATTTTTACTTCATGCCTCGTTTTGGCTGCATTTTCAGGAATTGGGGTTTTGAAGGTTCTGAAGAGGATCTGGCTCTTCACCTTTTTTTCTTTCGTGATAGTCCTGCCTCTCGCCCTGGGCTTCAGAGCTGAGGAAATTCTCTACGTCCTTCTATTCACGCTGCGAGTCGCGACGGCCCTGATGGCCATACAGCTCCTCATACTCTCAACCCCCTTCAACGACGTTGTCTACGGCATGAGAGGCCTGAAGTTCCCCGAAGCCTTTGTATCGTCTCTCTGGCTAGCGTACCGCTACACCATTCTGATGTTCACCGAGCTCATGAGAGTTATGCTTGCCAGAGAGAGCCGGAGGATGACGAAGGGCAGCCACATGGAAGTGTGGAGGAAAGGGGGAGAGAGCCTTGGCCTGTTCTTCATCAGAACGTTTGAGAGGGCTGAAAGGGTACAGCTCGCCATGAAGGCGAGGGGTGAGAGAGTCGTAGCAATCAGAGGCAGCTTTTCGAAACTCGACAAAATATATATCATCTACATGGCAGCAGTAACCCTCTGGTGGATGGTGGTATGACGGACGGAAGCACAACGAACGCCATCGAGGCAGAGAACATCAGCTACGTCTATCCCGACGGGACGACGGGATTCAGGGACGTCAGCCTGAAGATTGAGGAAGGTGAAAGGGTTGCGATAATAGGCGCGAACGGCAGCGGGAAGTCGACGCTCCTGATGGTTCTCTCCGGCCTTTTAAAGCCAAAGACGGGCAGAGTCAGAATATACGGCATTGAGCCGGATAAGAAGAACGTTGAGAGAATCAGAAGGATGGTGGGAGTTGTTTTCCAGGATCCGGACGATTTCCTCTTCAATCCAACGGTGAGAGACGAGCTGACGTACGTTCCCCTCCAGCTGGACTGGAGTGCCGAAGAAGTGGAGAGGGCGGTGAGAGAGTACTCCGAAATCTTCAACCTCCACGAGATTCTGCACAAGCCACCCTTCAGGCTGAGCGGCGGGGAGAAGAAGAAGGTTGAAATTGCCAGCGTGCTGATTGCAAGGCCGAAAATCCTCTTTCTGGACGAGCCCACCGCAAACGTAGACGGCAAGGCCAGAAGGAAGATCATGGAGCTTCTGAACGACTTCAGTGGTACTCTCGTTTTGACGTCCCACGAGCTGGACGTTGCCAGAAAGCTGTGCAGAAAGGTTGTCCTTATGGGCATGGACAGGAAGATCGTTGCTGAGGGAGACACATCTTTGCTGGACGATGAGGCTCTGCTGGAAGATGCGGGAGTCCTCTAGGTGCGGGAGTCTTTTAGGTTCCCCCCAAAAGGATAACGACAGGTTTTTATTTAACGATAAATAATGAGCATCAATGCTGGAGAAAATGTTCTATCCTGAATCTGTTGCAGTTATAGGCGCTTCAGCCGACCCCAGAAAGCTGGGCCACACGGTGCTGAAGAACATCGTTGACGGAGGATTTAAAGGGCGGATTTACCCCATCAACCCGAAAGGCGGAGAGATCCTCGGCCTGAAAGCTTACCAGAGCATCCTCGATGTGCCTGATGAGGTCGATCTTGCTGTAATCATAGTTCCGGCAAAGTTCGTGCCGGGTGTTATGGAGGATCTGGGAAAGAAGGGGGTTAAGGCGGCAGTGATAATCACGGGCGGTTTCAGGGAGGCCGGCAATGAGGAGCTGGAGGAGCAGGTGCTGGAGATTGCAAGGAAGTACGGCATAAGGGTCGTTGGCCCCAACTGCCAGGGCATAAACAACACCCACCACCAGCTCTGCGCTTCCTGGCCCCTGATAACCCTGAAGGGGAGGATTGCAATAGCTTCTCAGAGCGGAACCGTTGCCGCTGCCCTGGCAGACTGGAGTCAGCACGACGGGATTGGCTTTTCAACCTTCGTAAGCCTGGGAAACAAGTCAGATGTTGATGAGGTTGACATAATAGAGTTCTTTTCTGAAGATGAGAACACTGCAGCAATAGCCCTTTACATCGAGGGGGTTAGAGATGGAAGAAGGTTCATGGACGCTGCAAGGAGATGCAGGAAGCCAGTGGTGGTTCTCAAGCCGGGAGTGACAGAGAGGGGGGCGAAGGCTGTCGAGAGCCATACTAAGTCAATGGCCGGCAGAGATGCTGTATTTGAGGCGGCATGCAGGCAGAGCGGGATTGTGAGGGCGGAGAACCTGGAGGAGCTTTACGATTTTGCCAAGGCATTTGCGTATCTGAAGTCTTTCAGAGGAGACAGGGTGCTCATAGTGACCAGCTCGGGCGGTTCAGGGATTCTGGCAATTGACGTGCTGGAGAGGAATGGATTGAGGGTTTTCGAGGCCGATGAGGAGCTGAAAGCGAAGCTGAAGGAGCTCGTGCCCGCCCACGGAATCCTGGATAACCCCATTGACCTGACGGGCGATGCAACTGCTGAGATGTACCTGAATGTCGTTAAAGCCGCCTTCGATTACGCTGACGCTTTCCTGCTAATCTTTGGAGACCCCATAGAGGGAGCTGCCGATACCGTAATGGAAGCTGTTAAGATGGCAGACGAAGCGGGAAAAACTGTTGTTGTTGCATTCCTCGGTGGCGCTGAGGTGGAGAGGGAAGAGGTTGCCAGGATGCACAGGCATGGCATACCCGTTTTTCCAACTCCCGAGAGGGCTGCCAGGGTGCTGGCGGCTTTGAAGAGGTGGGGTGAGGTAAGGTGAAGTGGAGTGAGGTTGGGTCAGTGGGTGATTCAGCTTAATCAAAAATGGAGGTGGAATCATGCACGAGGTTATCGAGAGGGCTTTAAAGGAGGGGAGGTATCCGACTGAGCCCGAATGCAGGGAGATGCTGAAAGAATACGGCATTCCGGTTCTGGAGTATGCAGTCGCAACGAGTGAGGACGAGGCTGTTGATGCTGCAAAGAGAATCGGATTTCCGGTTGTGATGAAGGTGATTACCGCCAGAGGTGAGCACAAAACAGAGATTGGCGGCGTGGTGCTGGACATAAGAAGCGAAGATGCCCTGCTTGACGCTTTTCGGAGGCTGAGCTCGCCAATGGGCGTTCTCATTTCGCCGATGGTTGAGGGTGTTGAGCTTCTTGTCGGTGCATTTCAGGATGAGCAGTTTGGCGGCGTTATAGCCTTCGGAAGCGGCGGAAAGTTTGCAGAGGTTTACGAGGACGTTGCCTACAGAATCACGCCAGTGGATGCGGAAACGGCTCTGGAAATGATGAGGGAGACGAAGGTCTACAGAATTCTGACTGGCTTTAGAGATATTAAGCCGAGAGACGTCAATCAGATTGCCGAGCTGCTGGTGAACCTTTCAAGGCTCGTGGAGGAGAATCCGGAGATAAAGGAGATAGACCTGAACCCCACCTTTTCCCTGCCTGAAGGGGTCTTTGTGGGGGACGCCAGGTTTATTCTGTGATTTTTAAATTTTTAAATCATTTAATGCTCGAATGAATTTCCGTATAATCCTCCTGAGCTTCATTGACTGAAGCAGAAACTGGAATTTCAATTCCCAGCCGCTCTTGTTCACATCTAAATCTATAACTTAACCCACAGGCTTTTCTAACCGTATTCACCATCACCAGCCCTTCAAGCTTTGTTACGGGGTTTCGTTTTCGCGGTAATTGCTATCACACACATTCGAATGCCTCTGACCTTAATCCCGATATCACCTCCATAACCCACAACTTCAAGCAATACAATCACTCCACCTGCAAGCAAAGCGAGAAGTAAAGCTACACCAGTAA
>CAZHKD010000135.1:0-4199 GCA_964533255.1 uncultured archaeon
CTCCAAAAATCCGAGTTTGCTTGACGATGTTGAATATTCCCCCTATCATAGAGAACAGGCTTGAAGAAGGTTTTAGAGTCACCGTTAGAGATACAGAATGGAAGCTAATCGTAAATCCCGGCAGGGAAGACGAACTCTACAACATCAAAAAAGATCCCATGGAACGGGAAAACCTGATTGGGCAGGAGTCAGACATAGAAAAGGAACTTAGAAAAATGGCAGAAAAGCACATTAAATCGAGGACGGAGATGGAGAAACCGATGAAGGGAATAGAGAGGTCGAAGGAGATAAGATACGAAACGTAGCCAATTCCCTGTATTCTTTAAGCCGTTGACAAAGTTTATTAACATTGGAAAATAGATTTGTGATAATGATAGAAAGAAAGCACATCATAGAGAAGATTAAATCGCTGCCCGACGACACCCTTAGAGAAGTTTTGGACTTCATAGAGTTCCTTGAGGAGAAGAGGAGAAGAGAGGAAGAAAAAAGAAAAGAAGGAAAAGATCCTTTAGCAGAAGTGATAGGGATCTGTGAAGGTCCCTCTGATCTGGCAGAAAGGCATGATAAATATGTCTATGGCTGAACTGATTTTCGTAGATACTTGGGCCTGGTTGGCTTTAGCAAACAGGAAGGATTCAAACCACAAGCGTGCAGTTTAGAGAATACAGCAAAATAAAGAAAGAAGGCTACAAAATGGTCACTTCAGATTACGTGCTTGACGAAGTAATAACGGCATTATTCAGAAACGTTGTTTTCAGCAATGCCGTTCGATTTATTGAATCACTATTCCTGATGATAGACTACAACCAGCTGAGATTAGAAAAGATTACAGAAGAGAGATTTAAAGAAGCATGGCAAATGAGGAAAAAGTTTCAGGACAAGCCCGACATTTCTTTTACAGATCTGACATCTTTTGTTCTTATGCAGGAATTGGAAATAAGCAAGGTTTTCACCGGTGATTCTCACTTTGGGAAGGTGAATCTCGGATTCGAGATATTACCAGAGTAAACGACGTAGACGATAGCTATGAGATTCCTAACCAGTCTCGGCAGTGAGAACATCGCCAGTTTACCCAATGAAAACTTATCCAATCGTAAACTCGGACAGAAGCATTACAACATCAAAAAAGATGGAGCAGAATAACCTCATAAGCAGCGAACCGGGTATAGAAAAAGAATTTAGGACAGCGAAAAGACACTGCCAGTTTTAGGTTAATCAAAGTGTTAAGGTTGAGAAAATACCCAAAAAGACCAAAATTACGAAAATTTACTCGTACACACCCAGCGCTCTGGCAATATACCTGACATCTTCCCGAGTAATTCCTCTAACCACAAACAGGAGTATGAGGTAAACTAGGGCAGCCAACACAACTTCCACCAGACCAAAAATCAACGATTCTGGGGGAGGTAATATAACCAGCACGGCAAGCATAATCATGGAACACACTGCCGGTTTTGCTGAAACCCTAATCGGAACTCCTAGACCAAGTACACGATAAAGCAAATACATACCCAAAACAATACTAAAAACTCTCGAGATCAGAGTCGCCAGAGCGGCGCCACTAATGCCCATGGCGTTGATCAGGAAGTAGTTCAGCACAACGTTCAGCAGCATGCTAACCGTTATTATGTATGCTGAGTACTGCGGCATTTCCTTGGCACCAAAAACTGTCAGCAGATAGTTGAAAGAAGCAGGAATGAGAACAAATGAGAGAATCACCATTGGCTGGGCCGCAGCAAGGTATCCCGTACCATACACCACCTTAATTATGCCCTCAGACAGGAAAGCCAGTCCGACGGCAGCAGGAAACGCTATCGCTGAGGTGTATTTAGCAAGCCTGTTCACAGCGTTGGATAAATCATTCCCTCCGAGCTGGGTGAAAGCTGGAAACAGCACGTCGGCCATACCCAGAATCCCGACGATGGCGAAAACGATGGTGAACGCCGCTCTGTAGTATCCAACATCGGTGGCACCAATGAAGTAGCCTACCATCAGGCTGTCCACGTAGGCGTAAATTATCCCGGAAATGCTTGCGATGGTCATGAACCCCATGAACACGCGAACATTCTCATCCCGCGCATCCGCTTCCCCGAAGACGTACTCTCCATATCTCCTCAAGACCATAAACGCCAGCAGAAGCAGGGTTACCAGATAGGCTAGGGCAACACCCCCAACCGCTCCAGCAGCCAGAAAAAGCGTGGCGAGGGGGATGACGAATATCCACCTCGAGACCTCATATACCGTCTGCCTGAGAAAAACAAATTTGAACTCCTGAAGTCCGACGAAAAAGGAGTTGAAAAAGCTCATAATAGATGCAAATAGCACAAGAAATCCCGAAATTACCAGAGGTTTCGCAAGTGCACTGTTCCTGAAAAGTGCCGCAGCACCGTCTGAAAACAGCACCATCAGGGCGGAGACCATTGTTATAAGGAGCAGCTTAATTCTCAAGAAATACCTGAAGTGCCCCCTAACTTTCCTCAAATCCTGCTTTCCGGCGTGATAAGCAATGTACCTCACCACAGCTCCGTCTATGCCGAGGTTTGCAAAGGCGATTGCCAGCATCGCAATAGACAGCGTCAGGCTGTAAATCCCGAACTGCTCTGGCTTGAGCAGCCTTGCAAGATACACTGTCAGAAAGAGGCCAGAGGCGTTACCGATGATTAGCGCAGCGGTTCTGTAGATGGCGTTTCTGGCGACCCTCTTTGCGACGTCCAACCTTCCACCCCATCCAGTTTTACCGGCTCGATATTAATCGTTTCCTCAAACGAGGTTTCGGCTAACAGGAATCAATGGCACTTCACGGCAAGGTTTAACATCACCCCTGTGACATCTCCCTCGGAATCCGTCTTGCCTTTCAAAGGCAGAAGGTCGAGAAAATCAGGTTCAGGCAGGAGAGAGCGTTACGCAGGATGTGCTGCGAGGATAGATGAAGGTCGCTTACGATCTCGACCCAAGGTTAAATCACCCTGTCCGCTTCTGCCTCGCCAAGTCTGGTGAAGGGTAGCGGAGGGAGTCTTGCAGGAGGTACAAGGCCTCACCACCCTCCACCAGATTTAAAGGGTTTCTTCGGCTCAGAGATGCGAGAATGCCAAAAGGAGGAGAATCGTTTACAGAGTCACCCTCAATGTCGACGTGCTGAGCAGAGAGGCACGATGACACAAAAACCATCAGAACTTCAGTTACTCAGGGCTGTCCCTTCCAATAAGAAGCTAATAAGAGGAGTAAAAAAGAACCTCAGAGGCGCATCCATGGAGGTCAAAAATAAGGGGGAAGAGAGACTTTAAGCCTTCACTCAGGTTCTGCCATCAGTTTGGTACCGCTTTGGGGTGCAATTAAGCTTCCACAAACTCCAGACCCAGCCTTTCCAGCGTCGAGTTCAGCGGTTTGCCCGTTTTTTCATTCCACCCCATCAGCCTGTAGTACTCCCTCACCATCCATTTCGCGTACTTCCTCACGTCTCTGCCCTTTCCAGGCCCCTTCGGCGGAGGCTCAAGAAATCTCGGCCCAACATCGTTGATGTCGTCCTCAGGTCTCAGGCCCAGCTTCATGTTAATCACTCTCTCCAGATTCACTACTCGCTCTCCGACCTCGAGCGCAGCGTCCTTGCTCACCTCAAAGCCCGTAGCAGCCTCTACAGCTTTCGCCTCAAATTCTAAAGCTCCCGGCACACCCCAGTCTGCGAACCAGCAGATGCCTATGCTGTCGACCCAGTTCTTCTTCAGCTGCGTGTCTCTGACAGCCTTCGGCTTCACCCTCCAGTCGAAGGGGTCCTGATAGGTTTCGTACCCGATGTCCGGCTCGGTTGCCCACGCATCGACGCCGGGAGCTGGCCAGCTGTAACCTCCACCAATAAGCTGTCCAAGGAGGATTCCCCAGGTAACTCTCCAGTCGTGCAGGTTTATTCCTGTCCCCTTCACATGCACCGCAATGTCCTCTGCACCTATTGCTTCCGCAGCCCTTTTCGGGCCGAGAGAGAGCAGGTATCCGACAAAGCCTTCCTTTCTGGCAGCTTTGTTGAGAAGCTCCTCCACAAGCTTTGCGTCACCCCACCTGAGCTCCATGCCATCCAGCTCTTCCCTGCTCACCAGCCCCTTCTCGTACGCCTCAATCAGCAGTGCGATTGTTGAGCCTATGGTGCTGGTTTCAAACCCCAGCCTGTCGGCGAGCTCTATCAGGTAGAAGGTGGCTCCCGGGTCATA
>CAZHKD010000136.1:0-4164 GCA_964533255.1 uncultured archaeon
TTTTCCTTGAATTGTAGTCGGATTTTGTCCAAAAACTAATATCGGGATAAACAATCAGCAAATCCTCTTCTCAGAACTTTGATGGTGTTCTCAGTTGTGGCGGAATCAAAGATGCCATAGCAGGTGATGAAGCGGGAAGCGTCATCCATGAAGGCTATTATCCACTCCTCTCCAAGCCTTTTCCAGTCTCCCTGCCACAATTCCATGGAATGTTCTCTTTCAAAGCGAACCCACTTCCTCCTCTTCTTCTTGTTCATGCTCTCAACCACAAGGCTGTGTTTGAGTAAAACTTTGTAAATGGTGTTGTGAGGAATGTGGATGCTGTGATCTCTTTCTATCAGCTTTTCAAGCATTACTGGACTTAGCTTGTACTTTTGGTAGGCTTGTAAGACGATCTATTCTGTTTCTTTGGATATTGGTTTTGGTTTTCTTCCTGCCTGCTTAAATTCTAGTATCCTGCCTGTTTCTTCGTATTGCTTCTTGATTTGGTAAATTCTTCTCGGTGTTACTCTCATTACAGCCGCTATTTCTTTAACAGGAGTTCCTTTGTCGAGTTGTCTGATTATCCACTTGATTTTCTTGTTTGTTAGTTTTCTCACAGGAGTTGGATGTTGGGTTGTGAAATAAATTTTGGGATACTACAGCTTATATTTTCTCGGTTCTCTCATCCAAAGCAATTTCTGAAGCTCCGGGAAGGTGGCGGGGCAGGGTGGGCGGGACGAATAAAATTATTCGTGCTGTCTTAGAGATGTAGCAGATCTCAAAATCTTGAAAATTTATTGAATAAAATCACTGAGTCGTCACGAGCACCAGCCCCAGCACTATCAAAAGTGTCCCGGCCATAACCTTCGGCAGATTCACCTTCTCGCCCAGAATCAGCACCGAGAGCACAACTGTTACAAGCGGGTAGACGGAGGTTATCGGCACCGCTTTTGCCGCCCCGATGGACTTCAGGGCTCCGTAGTAAATCACCATTGCGATGCCTCCAGCTATGGCTCCGGCTGTCAGCAGTATCACGACGTTAACCCCGCGTATCCCCTCAAAGCTCAGCTCCCGCATCAGGAGTGAGACCAGCAGAAGTGAGAGCAGCGCCCCGGCACTTCTGACGATGTTGGCTGCTACAGGCGATATGGCCGTTGCGGCAATAATCTTGTCCAGCAGCGGAACGGTGCCCCACAGAAGCGCCGCCATGAATGCAAGAAGTTCCCCCTTCATTTTATCCCTCCCTTCCTTTCTCTCCTTTTACTGCCTTTTGCCCGCTTTTTACCTGTTCACTCTTCTGAGTCCTTGCGAACTCGTACATAAAGATTCCTGCAGCAACTGAAAGATTCAGGCTCTCAATTCTGCCGTAGCATGGAATTGACGCAATCACGTCGCACTGCTTTCTTACTGGCCTCGAGATGCCTTTATCCTCTCCGCCAATCACGATTGCAACCGGCGGAGAGAAGCTGACGTTCCAGAGCCCCTCACCACCGATTTCAGCGCCAATCACGTAAAATCCGAGCTTTTTGAGCTTCTTCACAGCGCTGGCCAGGTTTTCCTCCCTTGCCACATCAATGTGCAGTGCAGCCCCGGCGGAAACCTTCACAACCGCTTCTGTCACCTGAGCAGCCCTTCTTTTCGGGATGAGAACTCCAGCGCAGCCGAAGAACTCCGCACTCCTCAGGCATGCCCCCAGGTTGTGGGGGTCTTCAACGCCATCCAGAATCAGTATGAAGCTCCCCTCTCTGAGAGCTTTTTCGATGATGAAGTCGAAATCCATGTATTTGATGGGGGTAACGTCTGCAGCCACGCCCTTTGATTCTGCAGGCAGGGTTGAGCGGGGGACGTAAACGACAGGAATACCTGCCTTCTTAGCCTTGCTTTCTATGGTGACTATCTTCGGGCTCTTCGATTCTTTCGCAAGATATATCTTGCTGGCCTTTCCAGCTTTGATTGCCTCCAGTACGCTGTTCACTCCGTAAACCCTCATGCAATCCAGTTTGCGGCAGGGATTAAGACCTTACCGCTCCCTCATCGCAAAACCTTTATCCTTTCTGGCAAAACCATGGAGAGTGAAGAAGAAGGGGATTCGCTATGAGAGGGAGCTTATAAAGCTCCTGTGGGACAGCGGCTTCGCTGCTGTGAGAGTTGCGGGGAGTGGAGTAAGCGTCTTTCCCTCTCCTGACATAGTTGCCGGCAACGGGAAGAGATTTCTGGCCTTCGAAGTCAAATCCCGGAAAAATTTGCCCCTCTACATCTCCAAGGAGGAAGTCAAGCAGCTCGTGATGTTCTCCAACCTGTTCGGGGCTGACGCCTACGTAGCTCTTAAGCTCCCCAATTCCCCCTGGCGCTTCTTCGCCATCGACTCGCTGAGAGAGACCGAAAAGGGCTTTGTTGTGGACGAAGCAGCCTACGCTTCCGGGGCGGACATTTACGAGGTTACAGGGAAGAGCAGGCAGCTGAGGCTTGAGTTGTAAAGACTTCCCTATTCTATAATCCTTATGTTCGGACGCAGATAAAATCTCAAAGCACCGGATGATGCAAAAGGGGACTCTTCAGAAGCTCCAGCTCCGGGCAGGTACTCAGCAACCAATGTGCAGATGTCGGATATCAAGGCAGTGGACATGCCAGCCGTCAGGGCCATCTACATAGATGACTACCTCTACATTATCGGCGACAGAATCGTGGTTTTCGACGAGAGAACCTGGGAGAAGGTGAATGAGCTGGATCTGTGAGGTCTTTTACCGAGCAACTACTCGGAATCAATTTTAATTTGCCCGCCCACCCTGCCCCTCCACCGTCCCGGGGCCTCATTTCATGTATTTTTAGACTTTTGATGTTGTGGAGTTCGGACGGTGGGCTGTAAATCTAAAAATCTGTAATGCTATCCACTCAAAAACAGCAAAATTTTTATCACTGCGTTAACCGCTTCAAAACATGGTTAACCAACTGAAGTTCGTGCTGGCTGTTGTGATGGCGGTGCTGACGGCTCTGACGGCTCAGATAAAGTTCAATGTTTCCATTGTGCCCTACACCATGCAGAACTTCGCTGTCGTGCTATCAGGACTCCTCCTCGGCCCCCTGTATGGCCTCATCTCCCAGCTCATATACATAGGCATGATTGCCGTCGGCATGCCGGCGGGAGCCGGATTTAAGGGAGGGCTTGGTGTACTCACGGGGCCAACAGCCGGCTACATCCTGATGTTTCCTGCAGCTTCAGCCATATGCGGCTACTTCAGGAGGATTTTCTGGAAGCGTGGCAGTGGGGCGGAGAAGGTAATGCTTTGGGCAGGAAGCGCTGTTGCGTTCATCCCCGTATACCTTGTGGGCTTTTACGTCTTCTACCTCTTCGCCACAAGAGTCAGCGGATACATGAGCTGGAGCGAGAGTGCAGCATCGCTTTTCGGATTCTCAGGACTCTCGCCAGCCCTGACAGTCTTCATTGCAACGGTGGTAATCTTCGTTCCCCAGGACTTCTTCATCGACCACGTTCTGGCCATTGCTGCTTTCAGCTACGTCTATCAGATGCTTAAGGAGAGGGGGATTGAACTCTGATCGAGCTGAGAGGTGTCGGCTACACTTACCCGAATGGTGTGAGGGCGTTATCGGGCGTCGATTTCGTTGCAGAGGAGGGTGAAAAGGTTTTCATTGCCGGAAAAACGGGGAGCGGGAAGTCGACGCTTCTCAGAATTTTTAACGGCCTGATACCCTTCTTTTACGGTGGAAGGCTTGAAGGAGAAGTAAAAATCTTCGGGAAGTTTGGCCAGGACGTCAAGAAAGACGTCTTTTTCATTTCCCAGTTCCCCGACGAGCAGATTCTGATGGGCAGGGTAATGGACGAGATAGTCTTCCCGCTCCTCCAGAAGGGCTTCAGCTTCGAGGAAGCGGAAAAAAAGGCGTTAAAAGTGGCGAAGAAGCTTGGAATTGGTGAGCTGCTGGGAAAAAGAACCGATGAGATTTCGGAGGGGCAGAAGCAGATGGTTATGCTTGCAGCAGCTCTGGCCAGCAGCTCGAAGACAATCGTTCTGGACGAGCCCTTCGCCCACCTCCACGTCAGGAGGGCGGAAAGGCTTCATGGGCTCCTCCTGAAGAGCGATAATACTGTTATAGCTTCAGATCACAGAATCGAGCTCTCAAAGGGGTTCAGGACGGTCAGCATGATGGAACTTAATCGAGTCAATC
>CAZHKD010000137.1:0-4122 GCA_964533255.1 uncultured archaeon
TGGAGGACATAGCCATCTGGAGGAGCTACGATTTCGAGAAGAGGAAGAGCATAGCGAAGTACCTCGTTGGGATAAAGGAGTGAGGTGAGACGGTGAGTTATGAAATTCTGATGGAAAAACTTGGTTTTCCGAACTCCCGGCTGCTTAGAAGTATTCTCGAATACCTCGTGAGCGAGGAGGAGTCGAGAGTGGTTGCTGCTCTCCCCGGAAGCGTTTCAGAAGTGGCAGAGAAGCTGAAGATGGATGTTCAGAGTGTTAAAGAGATCCTTGACAGCCTTTTCTACAAAGGAGTCGTTATTCCAAAAGATTTTCAGAAAAGAGACTATTACAGGTTCGTGAGGGACATTATTCAGCTTCACGACGCGACACTGGCGTCACAGCACATGAACGATCCGGAATTTGCCAGGCTCTGGAAAGAGTTTGGAGACAGAGAGATGAACCCGCAGGTTGGCAGGATACTGGCAGAGAGGGGTGTGAAATTCTGGAGGGTTGTGCCAGCTTACGCAGCGATAAAGGACCTGCCAGGAGTGTTACCGTACGAGAATATTAAGGAGATGGTAAAAGCTCAGGAAAAGATTGCAGTGGTCCCGTGCTCTTGCAGGAACGTTACGAGACTCGCATCCAACGGCTGCGAGTTCACAGATGAGTCTGAGACCTGGCACTGCCTCCAGTTTGGCAGGGGAGCAGAGTACGCAATAACGAGGGGTTCTGGCAGGGAGATATCTGTTCAGGAGGCTCTGCAGATCATTGACCAGGCCGAGAAGGACGGGCTTGTTCACACCTGGGCCAACACCTCAAAAATTGTTGACCCCATTGTAACGGTTAACTGCAACTGCTGCGGTGACTGCTGTGAATTTTTCCTGTCATCAAAGGCTGCGAATGTGCCTCTGGGAGTGCAGCTCGAAAAGAGCAGGTATGAAGCTTACGTCAACGAAGACGCCTGCACGGGCTGTCAGACCTGCGTTGAGAGGTGTCACTTCGATGCAATAGAAATGTACAGGCCCGAAGGCAGCAAGAAGTTTAAGGCTAGAGTAATTTCCGAGAAGTGTTTTGGCTGCGGCGTTTGTGTGGTTGGCTGCAGTCAGGAAGCGATTAAATTGAAGGCCGTCAGGCCGCCCGAGCACATACCAGGTGGGGGGTGAATTATTGTGGATGTTGATGAAATAAAAAACGTTGCGGTTCTCGGAGCAGGAGTTATGGGCCATGGAATTGCTGAAGTCTGTGCAATTGCAGGCTATAACGTTACAATGAGGGACATCAGGCAGGAGTACATCGACAGGGGAATGGAAATGATCAGAGAGAGTCTTGAGAAGCTGGAAAGGAAGGGCAGAATAAAGAGTGCAGGTGACGTCCTCTCCAGGATAAAACCAACTACTGATCTTGAAGAGGCCATACGGGATGCAGACCTTGTTATCGAGGCGGTTCCCGAGATTTTCGAAATAAAGGAAGAGGTGTTTAGGGAGTGCGACAGGCTTGCAAAGCCAGAGTGCATTTTCGCCAGCAACACCTCAACCATGAAAATTACAGACCTGGCAAAGGCAACAAACAGACCGGAGAAGTTTGCCGGCCTGCACTTCTTCAATCCGCCGGTGCTTATGCAGCTTGTTGAAGTGATACGGGGTGAGAAGACAAGTGAGGAGACGATGCAGATTTTAGTTGAGTTCGTCAAAAGACTTGGAAAGACTCCTGTTAGGGTTGAGAAGGACGTTCCCGGCTTCATCGTAAACAGGGTGACTGCCCCAGGTGGAGTTTTGCTGATGTCTATTATTGAGAAGGGGATTGCGGCTCCAGAAGAAGTTGACGCCAGCTTAAAGAAAATCGGATTGCCGATGGGGCCCTTTGAGCTCATGGACTACACCGGAGTGGATGTATTCTACAATGCAATGAAGTACTATGCCAAAACGATCAGTCCAGACTACGAACCGCCAGAGGTTCTGGAGAAGATGGTTAAGGAAAACAGGCTTGGTCAGAAAACCGGCAGAGGATGGTACGACTGGAGTGCTGGAAGGCCGCATATTGATCTGAGCAGGGCAAGTGAAAGGGTAAATCCGTTAGACTTCCAACTCGTTGAAATTAATGAGGCTGTCAAGCTTGTTGAGATGGGCGTGGCAACTCCTGAGGACATAGATACGGCTGTAAAGCTCGGCCTAAACAGGCCTGCCGGACCATTTGAAATTGTCAGGAGCTTAAGTGAGGAGCAGGTGGTAAAGAGACTCGAAGAACTTGCCAAACAATTTGAGAAGGGGATTTTTGAGCCCGCTGAAACACTAAAAGCTGGGAAACTCAAGGAGATGCTTGGTGGGGATGAATCCGGAAAAAGAGAGTTTAAGACTATAAAGATAGTAAAAGACCCGGAAACGAAGGTTACGAAGCTCGTACTGAACAGGCCGGAAAGGCTGAACGCCATTTCTCCTGAAATGCTGGAAGAGCTCGACGAGGCCATAACACTGCTCTGGAACGATGAAGATACCAGAGTCATAGTGGTCACCGGAGCCGGGGACAGGGCTTTCTCGGCAGGGGCGGATTTGACGGCAATGACAGCCAGTGTTTTCGAATTCCTGGAACGGACGAGAAAAGGTGAAAGGATTTTCAGAAGGCTGAGTGAAATTCCAAAGCCGGTAATTGCTGCTATAAACGGCTATGCCCTGGGTGGCGGGCTCGAAATCGCCATGTCGTGCGACATCAGGCTGGCTAAGAAATCTGCAATTATCGGGCTGCCCGAGGTGACGCTCGGCCTGATTCCGGGGTGGAGCGGATCGCAGAGGCTTGTCAAGCTTGTGGGGATAAGCAGAGCGATGCAGCTGGCTTTAACAGGGGAAAGGATTACGGCTGAGGAGGCTGAACGTTACGGGCTGATAAACAAGGTCTTCGACGACGACAGCTTCGAAGAGGAGGTCATGAAATACGCCAGAGATGTTGCCGAGAGATGTGCTCCGATTGCTGCGGCGATTATAAAGAGGCTGATCAACAAAGGTGGCGAGGTTCCAATGGATGTGGGCCTGGAAATGGAGAGCTTTGGAGCTGGAATCGTATTTTCGACTGAAGACCTCAGGGAGGGAATTTCTGCGTTTCTGAGAAAAGAAAAGCCCAGATTTAAAGGAAGGTGATATCTTGGAGGACGTGGTTATAGTCGATTATTTAAGGACTGCATTCTCGAGGTCAAGACCGAAACAGCCGGAGAGAGACGTATTTAACAGTCTGAGAATGGATGATGCCGCTGCGTTGCTAATCAAAGAACTGGTAAAAAGGACGGGGATAAGAGCTGAGGAAATTGATGAACTCATCTTTGGGTGTGCACTTCAGGTTGGAGAACAGTGGATGTATGGTGGAAGAGGAATCGGCCTCCTCGCAAATCTCCCTGAAAACGTACCCTGCTTGGCGGTGGACAGGCAGTGCGGGTCTTCCATGTCCGCAATTCACACCGGCACTATGGAAATCATGACGGGGAACTCAGAAATTGTTATTGCTGGCGGAATTGAGCACATGACCCACGTCCCCATGCACGACAACCCACACATAGAGTACAATTTGAGGTTTCTCCGGGATTCAGAACTGAAGCACTGGGAGATGGAAACGGGTATGGTCATGGGATTGACCGCTGAGAGGCTTTTTGAGGAGGCTGGATACCTCACAAGGGAAGATCTGGATAGGTGGGCCTTGAGGAGCCATCAGCTCGCTGCTAAAGCTCTCAATGAGGGTTACTTTAAGGGCGAAATCCTGCCAGTGGAGGTGACGCTGGCAGACGGAAGCAGGGCCGTTATAGACCAGGATCAGAGCATACGGCCTGACACGAGCCTCGAGAAGTTGTCGTCACTGCCTCCGGCTTTCAAGCCAGACGGCGTCATTACCGCCGGGAATTCCTCTCCACTTAATGCGGGAGCTACGGCTTTGGTGCTGATGTCCAGAAGAAAAGCGAAAGAATACGGGCTCGAGGCAATCGCAAAAGTAAAGTCAATGGCCTGGGCTGGAGTCCACCCGGCGGTGATGGGGAAGGGGCCGGTTCCGGCAAGCAGAAAGGCGCTGGAGAAAGCGGGGTTGAAGGTAAGGGATATCGACTACTGGGAAATTAACGAGGCGTTTGCCGTAGTAACGCTTTACGCAATTCACGAACTGGGCATCGAG
>CAZHKD010000138.1:0-4044 GCA_964533255.1 uncultured archaeon
GGACAGGGAGCAGTTACCGCATCGAAAGTGCTGGCGGAGGCAGCATATCTGAGCGGCTTCGAATCGCAATCCATTCCATTCTTCGGAGCGGAGAGGAGAGGAGCCCCGGTAATGGCCTTTACGCGAATTTCCTGCGAGGCTATCAGGGAGAGAAGCCAGGTTTACTCGCCTGACTACGTAATCGTTCTCGACCCAATCATTCTGCAGGCGGTTGACGTTTTCGGGGGTTTGAAGGATGGCGGTGGCATCGTGATCAATACGGTGAAGTCTCCAGAGGACTTTCGGTTTGAACAGACCTCCTTGGTTGTAGCCACTGTTGACGCTACCGGCATTGCAATCAAAAACAATTTGCTTGTTGCCGGAACGCCTGTCGTGAACATGCCCATGCTGGGAGCCTTTCTGAGAATTTTTCCACATGTAGAGCTGGAGACGCTCGAAGAAGTCGTCATGGAGAAGTTCGGGAAGAACGGGGAGGCCAACGTAGCTGCAATTAGAGAGGCATACGAGCTGACGAGGGTCGAGGAGGTCAGGGGTTCAGGGAAAGCGGTGCAGCAGGTGCAGCGTACCGAAAGAAAGAGAGCTGTTACGATGCCTGTGTCCACACCCTCTGCAGGAGTTGCAGGCAGGACAGCCTTCTGGCGGGACTTCAGGCCGGAGATAGACTACAACGCATGCACGAACTGCCTGAGCTGCTGGCTCCACTGCCCCGAGAGCGCCATAAGAAGGGCTGGAAAAACGGTTGAGATAGACTACGAGTTCTGCAAGGGCTGCCTTGTATGCTCTGCCGTCTGTCCAAAGAAGGCCATCAGGGTTTCCAGGGAGGTGGTTGTATGAAGAGCGTGAAGAATGTGAAAATCATTACGGGAAACCAGGCAGCGGCTCTGGCTGCAAGGAATGCGAGGGTGAGAGTCGTTGCGGCCTATCCAATCACTCCCGCCACGCCGGTCGTTGAAGAGCTCTCCAGAATGGTCGAGACGGGAGAGATGAAGGCCCACTTCATTCTTGTTGAATCCGAGCACTCGGCAATGGCAGCATGCATAGGGGCTTCTGCCGCAGGCTCGAGAACGTTCACGGCAACTTCAAGCCACGGCCTTGCCTACATGCATGAACTGCTGCATTACGCCACCAATGCAAGAGCGCCAGTGGTGATGGCAGTTGCCAACAGAGCCATAGGCCCGGGATGGAACATCTGGGCCGACCTGAGCGACAGCATGTCCCAGAGAGACACCGGCTGGATGCAGTTCTACTGCGAGAACAACCAGGAGATTTACGATACGATAATCATGGCCTACAGGGTTGCAGAGAGTCACGAAGTCCTGCTTCCTGCCATGGTGTGCTACGACGGCTTTGTTCTCTCCCACACGGCCATGCCTGTGGAGATTACAGACGTTGATGGCTTCATTGACGAATTCCAGCCCGTCTGGAAGCTGGATTTTGATGAGCCTTCCACCCACGGCAACATCCTGCCTCCAGATTACTTCATGGAATTGCGGAAAGAAGTTTGTGAGGCTCACGAGAGGGCCCTTAAGGTGATGAAAGATGTTGAAAAAGAATTTCATGAGTATTCCGGCAGGCTAACACCCCTTATTCTCGAAGAATATCGCCTTGAGGACGCTGACCTGGCGATGGTGACCATGGGAGCAATCTCTTCTGAGGCTAAAATTGCCGTTGACGAGCTCAGAAAGAGGGGTGTCAGGGCTGGGCTGCTCAGGCTCAGGTCTTTCCGGCCATTTCCGAAAAAGGAGGTGGTTGAGAAGCTGGAGAATGTTGAGAAGGTTTACGTTTTCGACAGGTCTGTAAGCCCGGGATTTGACGGCCAGCTCTTCTCGGAGCTGAAAGCGGTTCTCTCAGACATGCCTTCTCCCCCAGAGGTTCACGGCAGAATCGTCGGGCTTGGAGGCAGAGACGTAACATCCCGGGTTTTTGAGAGGGCTGTGATGGATGAGCTGGATAAGAAATGGGTTATGGAGGTGATACATTGAGAATTTCCGCTTTGCCAGAGGAGGAATATCTCCTGCCAGGGAACGCAGCATGCCACGGCTGCGCGTCATCCATGTGCTTGCGGACGGTCCTGAAAGCCCTTGGCAAAGAAACGGTGCTGGTGGTGCCGGCGAGCTGCACTTCTGTGTATCAGGGAATGTTTCCGAACTCCGCAATAGCCGTTCCGGTCTTCAACACCGCCTTTGCCTCCGCAGCGGCAACAGCTTCTGGAATCAAGGCTTCGCTTCTCCAGCAGGGAATCGACGCAAACGTTGTTGTCTGGGCTGGAGACGGCGGAACCTACGATATCGGTTTGCAGGCTCTCTCCGGAGCGGCAGAGAGGAATGAGGACATCATTTACATCTGCTACAACAACGAGATGTACTCCAACACCGGCATACAGCGGAGCGGAGCCACGCCTTACGGAGCCTGGACCACTACTACCTGGAGCGGCAAGAAGGAGCACCGCAAGGACGTTGCCGAGCTGATGATGTCCCACGAGGTGCCGTATGTCGCCACCGCCTCAGCGGGCTACCTTTCCGACCTCTACCAGAAGGTGAGGAAGGCGAGTAAGATTGAGGGGTTCAGGTACATAGAGATTCTCTCCCCCTGTCCTCCGGGATGGAGGTATCCCATGGAGAAGACCGTTGAGATTGGGAAGCTTGCCGTGGAGACGGGAATGTGGATTCTGTACGAGTATGAGGAGGGTCATTTCAGGCTCACAGGTGTGAGCAGGGCAATTGCAGAAGGCAGAATGAAGATGAAGGACATTGGAGAGTATCTCTTCGCCCAGGGGAGATTTGCGCACCTTTCGGATGGTGATGTTGTCAAGATAAGGGAGTATGTTGAGGAGAGGTGGAAAAAGCTTGTAAAAATGGAGGATGATATGCATGCAGCTTCAGCAAAGTTTTATGTTTGAGCTGATGGAAAGGGACGATTTCGAAGAGGTGGTTTTCTTCCAGGACGCCAGAACCGGTTTGAAGGCCATAGTTGCTATCCACGACACCACTCTCGGCCCCGCTTTGGGCGGGACGAGGATATGGGGCTACAAAAGCGAGGTTGATGCCCTTCGTGATGTGCTGAGGTTGGCGAAAGCCATGACGCTCAAGTCCGCTGCTGCCGGCCTGAACTTCGGAGGGGGGAAGGCGGTAATCATAGGCGACCCCAAGAAGGTAAAAAGCGAGGCTCTGCTGAGGAGCTACGGCAGGTTCATTCAGTCGCTGGGCGGACGCTTCATAACGGGAGAGGACGTTGGAACGACTGTTCAGGACATCCGCATCATAGGGATGGAGACGGACTACGTGTCGGGTGTGAAGCTGGATCCTTCCCCCTTCACAGCCTACGGCGTTTATCACGGCATAAAAGCGTGCATGGATTACGTTTTCGGCGATGACTGCCTTGAAGGAGTGCATGTAGCCGTTCAGGGGCTGGGAAAGGTTGGAAGCGAGCTTGTAAGGCTGCTGACTGAAAGCGGGGCAAAGGTGACCGTTACTGACATAGACGAGGAGAGGGTGAAAGCGTGCCTTGAGATGGGTGCAGAATACGTGGAGCCCAGCAGGATATACTCCGTTGAGTGCGACGTCTTTTCACCCTGCGCCCTTGGAGGCGTTATAAACGACAGCACCATCAAGAGGCTGAGGTGCAGGATAGTGGCGGGAGCAGCAAACAACCAGCTTGAGAGCGAGAAGCATGGCGATGTGCTGGCAGATCTCGGCATTCTCTATGCTCCGGACTACATAATCAACGCCGGCGGCCTGATTACGGTGGCCCACGAGTATCAGTGCAGGAACCAGTACAGGGACGTTGACACCAAGGAGCTTCTCAAGGAGATCGAGCAGATTGGCAGCAGGCTGAAGGAGATCTTCAGGATTTCCGAGAACATCCTGGACAGCTCGGGCAGACAGGTGTCGACCCACAGAGCTGCTGAGATCTGGGCGATGGAGAGGATTGAGAAGCTGGGCGGACTGAAAAGGGTGTTCATACCGTAGCAGTGTGAGGAGTGGTCTCCGTGCCGAGGGAACTCTGGAACACCAGACTGGGCTTCATCCTTGCTGCTGTGGGCTC
>CAZHKD010000139.1:0-4039 GCA_964533255.1 uncultured archaeon
TGCCACTTCCACCACGGGCTCTGCAGGAACTGCCGGGCGTACCTGAGATGAGATGGAGTGTTTAGAGTATCGTGAGGCCAAGCAGAATCGTCAGCACGACGTTGAGGGATGAGAGAATGAGAAAGAGATAGATGGCTGTCTCACCGATCTCCCTGAAGGCCTTCTCAACGCTCTCGAAGAACCTCCTGCCCATGACCCTTGCAACTACCTCGCTGCAGCCGTAACCAATCTTTTCAACCTTCATTAATTCTTTTTCAAGGGCCTCCGCAAGGAAGTTCTGGATTGCTTTCCAGTCCTCCAGTCCAGCGGGCCTGTATCCTATCTTTGGTGACACACCTGTTTTAGCGTGGTTGTCGGTGCTGACAACTATAATCCTGACCCCCCTTTCTTTCCCGAACTCCTCAATTCTCTCCTTAAGCTCCTTCTCAACGTTGTTGGAGTCGAGAAGCAGAATTCCGTATTTCTCTGATTCTCCGGAATAGCTGACGTATCTGAGAAGGAGGAATGTAATGTGGCTGCATATACTTTGACTCTCCGCTTTTCTCGCATGGAAAGCGTATTCAAGCTCTGCCTGCTCCGTCTCTACCTCTGATGCTCTCTCAAACAGCTCCTCGATTTCAAGTATGTCCTCTGCTGACACCTCAAAGCCCTCCACGTGGCAGTTGTGCGCCTCGCAGAGTATTGGGTTGGTGAAGTACTTTCCAGCAACATCGTTGAGCTGAGATGGCAAGTCGTCCGCAGCGTATTTTCCATCGAGAATAAGAAGGGTTGCGTGATCAAAAGGGAAGACGTGAAGTACGTAGCGTCTCCCTTCAACGCTGAATGGCTTAAAGGCTCTCAGCCTGAACTCATCGCAAATCACCGAGGAGACTATCTTCTGAACCTCCCCACCGCTTACGGGATTGTCCTCGTGCTTCGATGCTGAGTGGAGGTACATGTCATACTTATCGAGAAATGCACCGACCAGACCCCCACCACCGATGTTCCTTATGGGGCCTGGATGGAAAGTGGAGGAGACTATTCTCACATCCCCAATACTCAGACACCTGACTGCTCCTTTTCTCTCCACACTGTACTTCTCAAGCTCCTTTTCAAAGTACCTTGCGTCGCTTGTCATCCAGAACAGTATGAACCCCCTCAGAAGTTCCTTGATTGCTATCCCTCCTATGTTCCTGTCTATGTATCGCATGTAGGTGAAGGAGAACAGGGCTCCAGCTAGCGATGCGATTACGTATGCAGTCAGCCTGTGAGGGGCTTGAAACGAGTAAAGATGGTTGACGGGGTAGACGAGAAGGAGCAGGAAGATGGAAGCCACCAATGCCTGCCAAAAGCGGGCTCTGGATGTAAAAAACAGAACCAGTGTGAGGAAAAAGCTCAGAGACGCTGGAGCCACAACTATCAGGTCAAAGGCGGAGAGATGTATGACGAAGAAGTCAAAAATCTCAACACCTATGAGCAAAATTAGCGACAGGAAGAAAATTCTCCTGCTGTTATATGCTGCCCCTACCACCGGCCTCAGAATAAACAGTGAAATTATAAAGGCTAGACCGATGAAAAAGTATCGCTGAGCGAAGAAAGCCTTCCCGGCCATTCCGTTCAGAACTGATGCGAAGGCTATGGAAATGATGCCGACAGCTACCGAAAGTCTTTTCTTTGGGATAGAGAATATTTTCGTGTAAAACCTCTCCAGCAGTTCCCTGTCAATCATTCCAGATGTGCTGGAAGGTTAAGGGATAAAATACTTTACCGGATCTAATCGAAAAAAGCATCTGGAGGAGAGTATTAAGCGGGAGAGCCGAAATTCACGCATGCACTCAGGAGGGTGAGGAAAATATGGACAGGTTTACCGCAGCGATCGTTGCATTTGTTCTGGTAGTGATTGGGTTAATTGCGACCATCTGGTGGTACTTTGGTGTCATATTCCTGCTCAGACTTATTCTTGGTCTGGGTTTTGCCGTGCTGACACTGATGCTGGCGATAATGACGGGTGTGCTTTTCTACGCCAGGAACGTGAAGTATGGGATCGTCAGCCTGATTGTAACTGTAATAAGCGGTTATGCCGTCTATCAGTCTTATATCTGGGATCAGCCGTTGCACATTGCCTACATCATAGCTTTCTACATCCTCTCCGCAGCTTTGGGACTGTGGTACATCAGCGAGCCTGACCTGAGCATTTCGGAGAGGCTGAGGAATCCTGAATCTCTAGAGAGGTCGGGAAATTACAGAGCTGCTGCAAGAAAATTCGAGAAGAAGGGTGATTACGTCAGAGCTGCAGAGAATTACATAAAAGCCGGGCTGAAAGAATCCGCAGCGTGGTGCTACGAGAAGGCTGAAAGGTTTGAGGACGCTGCGAGACTATATGAGGAGATAGCTCGGGAGAAGAGTGAGTCATACTATTGGAAAGAAGCATACGAGTTCTGGAAGAAAGCGGGGAACAAGGAGAGGGCTGCCGAGTGCCTGGTCAAGTATGCGGAGGATGAGCCCTGGTACTGGGAGGACGCAGCTCAGCTTTACGATGAGGCTGGAATAAAGGATAAGGCGGGGGAGTGCTACAGAAAGGCGATAGAGTACTACGAGAAGGAAGCTCAGGAAGAGGGCGTTTTCTGGGAAGATGTTGGAAAGCTCTACGAGAAGCTTGGCGAAGCTGGGAAAGCGAGGCTTGCATGGCAGAGGTATGCTGAATACTGCGAAAAGGAGGCTCAGGAGGACGAAGCATGGTGGAAACACGTGGCTGAGGCTTACGAGAAGCTTGGCGATAGACAGAAGGCAGAAGAGGCAAGGAGGAAGTACGAGGAATATAGAAAAGGGGTTAGAAGGGAGAATGAGAAGACTCAGGAAGTAGACCCCGACTAACTGCCCAGTAGAGGGGGCAGAAAGTAAAGTGCTGAAAGATTTTAAAAAATCAACTGACGTTCACTGAGACTTGGGATTGCTGAGTTTCGTTTATCAAACGTCTGGTAACTCCATAGCTGCTCTCGAACGTTCCTTCAACCCGAACCGAGTAAATGTCCTATCCAGACTCGGCTGATCACAGTCGCACTCTAACGGCTTCTTGAGATCACGTGGATATAAATTCAAAGCCTCCAAACAGCAGATCCTGAAGTTTATACTGGGGCTTGCGATTGAAGAAGGCAATCCTCACTTGGCAAAAGCTGATGGTAGCTTCCTTTATAGAAGCAGCATCGTTTTCAATTATTCTACCGAGGAAAAGCTGAACTGCATAGGCTAATCGAGCAGTTAAGCGATTGAGCTGGCTGAGCTTTTCCTGAGTTATAGAATTTGAAACTTGTATTTTTGATTGTCTTTTGCAGGGTCTGTCTCATCCCCCCAAGAACAAGGACATCTCCTTAACGGACCTTGGAAATCCCTCTATCTCTCTGATTCCCGATCTGCATACGCGGCATATACAAGAAAGAACACTGCAAATACCCAAGAAGCTATGGCATCGTAAAACCAGAACTCAGTAGGGATTCCCCACAAAACAGCCTTTGTAAATAAAGCGGCCCATCCTGCGAAATACGAGACCAATCCACACACCAAGCCAATCCACGCTATTATCTTCCACAGGGTTTTCAATTTCATAGATTAATCAAAGTATAGTTTATCCAAATACATAAATATTGCGGAGTTCATCAAATTGGGGCAAAACTACCTCACATCAAAACACTGTGCCACACCCCTTGATTCGATTCAAGCATGTCCCTGAATTATTTCAGTTCAGTTGGACAGCAAACTATCACAAGCTGAAAGCCTGGGACACTCTGGCACCATTTTCGTAGAAGATTTTGAGCCTGGTGAACTACCCTTTCTTTCGTGCGGGGACTGGTAACAAAGAATATTAAATCTTTAAATCTGCCTGCGGCCACCACATAGCTAAGTGAATCTGCGATTGACGTTCTTCCGGATTACAAGTTTTAATCCTCCCCGAACAACTTATTTATATCGAGTTTAAAATAATTCAGGCATGGTTAAATCCTGCATTCGGGTTCACAAAGTGAGGCAGGTGGTCTGAGTGCACGACGTCATAGTAGTTGGGCTG
>CAZHKD010000140.1:0-4015 GCA_964533255.1 uncultured archaeon
TTGCATTATTAATCACTACATTTTGGAGGTGCAAGAGGTGTTTATTCTGGACAGAAGCGTGACCCGCAGGGGTTTTATGAAGGGAGTTGCGGTGGGTGCAGCCTCTCTTATGGCTGGCAGCACGCTTTTGGGCTGTGCCCAGAAGCCTGAGGAGAAGAAGCCACTGAAGCTTGGAGCCCTCGTCCCACTATCTGGCCCATCATCTGAGGGCGGGAACAGGATGAAGAACGCCTTTGAACTGGCAAAGGAGGACATCAACAAGGCGGGAGGAATTCTCGGAAGGCCGGTTGAAATCGTCTATTATGACACGGCAGGGAATGCTGAGAAGGGCGTCACGGGTGTAAAGAAGCTGGTTGAAGAAGATAAGGTGTTCGCTCTGGTGGGCGTGTATACCAGCGGTGTGGCGCTGGCAATAGCGGATGTCGTTGCAGACTACGGCATTCCGCTGATGGTGACCGTTGCAGCCTCGCCAAAAATACCCCAGCTCGTCAGAGACGACCCGGAGAAGTACAGGTACATGTTCAGGACCGGGGCAGACGTCACCCACTTCACCCTGAACACCGCACCATTCGTCACGGACATCGTTGGAGCGAAGACGTACTACTATGTGGGGCAGGAGGCCATATGGTCAAAGGCTCTGGATGGTGTTTTTGAGAAGTTTCTGAAGGATAAGGGCGTTGAAAAGCTAGGCAGCTCCTTTGTGCCGAGAGGAACCCAGGAATTCAGCTCCATAATCGCTGACATAAAGAGCAAGGACCCTGACGTTGTGGTGGCAAGCACCGTTTCTGCTGAAGGGGTGCCCTTTGCAAAGCAGTACTACGATGCGAAGGTGCCCGTGCCCTTCATAGCAACCGCCGGCATTCTGACCTTCGAGGACGTTGTGAAGGAGATGGGTGAGAAGGGCAACTATGTCTGTTTCATGAGCTGGAGCTGGGATGTACCCTTCACCACGAAGACCCAGGACTTCTATAAGAGGTATCGAGAAGCTTACGGCTACGCTCCTACGGGCTACGAGGATGTTAGAAGCTACGACGGGCTGATGGTGTTTGCCGAAGCGGTCAACAAGGCTGGAGAGCTTGATTATGACAGGATAAAAGATGTTCTCGAGACGAACAGGTTCGAAGGCGTTGCTGGATACTACGAGTTCGATGATGGGCATCAGGCAAAGTGGGGTGAGGGATTGCTAACAGGCGTGATAGGAGAGTGGTACAACGGGAAAGCGAGAATACTCTGGCCTGACAGCGTCAAGACAGGCGACCTCATCAAGGCACCCTGGTGGAGAGTCTGAACGGTGAGGAGGGTTTTGGTTGGATAAGCCCTGGTACAAATTTTATCCTCCCCATGTCTCCCCATCCTTGGACTACCCCGTCAGGCCTGTATTTGAGAATTTGAAGGTTGCCGCCAGGAAATTTCCTGATAGGGCTGGCGTGATGTATCAGGGAGTGGAGTATTCGTACGAAAAGCTATGGGAGCTTGCAGCGAGAATGGCAAACGCACTTCATACCCTTGGTGTGGAAAAGGGGGACAGAGTTGCGGTATATCTGCCCAACATCCCGCAGTTCATCATCGCCTACTACGGCATCCTGGCAAGCGGTGCCGTTACGGTTGCCTGTAACGCAATGTACAGGGAGAAGGAGATTGAGTACCTGCTGAAAGATTCAGGAGCGAAGGCAATCGTTACCCTTGACGAGCTGAAGCCCGTCGTTGATGCTGTAAGGGACAAAACCGACGTTGAGCACGTGATAACGACGTCGAGGAAGGAAGCACTCTCTCTGATGTCTCCCGACTCTGCCCTGGAAAACAGCATGGCGGAGCTGCTTTCAGAAAGTCCTGCAGAGCTGCCGGAGGTGGAGTTGAGTCCCAGGGAGGATCTGGCAGTTCTCCAGTACACCGGAGGGACAACGGGAACGCCGAAAGGGGCGATGCTGACCCACTACAATCTCATTGTTGACCAGGTGCAGGAGGCAACCTGGTTCGAGTTCAGGGAGGGGGAGGAGACGGCCATAATCTTCCTGCCGGTGTCCCACATCTACGGCATGAACTGGTGCATGAACACCATGATTCTCGTTGCTGGCACCATCGTTCTGATGGAGCGCTTTGAGCCCGGAAAGGTTCTGGAATTTGTTAACCAGTACAGACCAACCATTTTTTATGGAGTGCCCACAGCGTACATAGCCCTTCTCGACCACCCTGATGTGAGGAAAGCAGATTTCTCCAGGATGCGAACGTGCTTCAGTGCCGCTGCCCCGCTTCCGCCTGAAGTGAGGCGCAGGTGGAAGGAGGTGACTGGGGCAGACATCATCGAGGCCTGGGGGCTGACAGAGGCAGCCCCATGCCTTACCTGCACACCCCTGGGAATGAGCGGGGACAAGCTCATAGGCGTTCCAATGCCCGATACTGAGGTTAAGGTGGTGGACATAGACACAGGCGAGGACCTGCCGCCTGGAGAAGTGGGAGAGCTTGTTGGAAAGGGCCCGCAGGTCATGAAGGGCTACTGGAACAAACCCGACGAAACGAGGAACGTGCTGAAGGACGGCTGGCTGTACACCGGAGACCTGGGCTACATGGATGAGGATGGCCTCTTCTACTTCATAGACCGCAAGAAAGACCTGATAAACGTCGCAGGGTACAAGGTTTGGCCAGACGAGGTGGAGAACGTTCTTTACGAGCATCTCGCAGTAAAGGAAGCTGCCGTTGTTGCGTCTCCAGACCCTCAGAAGGGTGAGGTGCCGAAGGCCTTCGTTGCGTTGAGAGAGGAGTATAAGGGGAAGGTGAGCGAAGAAGAGCTCATAAATTTCTGCAGGGAGAAGCTTGCCCCGTTCAAGGCTCCAAAGGAGATAGAGTTCGTGGATGAACTCCCAAAGACACCGGTGGGCAAAATACTGAGGAGGGCCTTGAGGGAGGGGGAGTGGAAGTCCTGAAATCCTGACCGACTTCCATAAACTTTTTTCTTTTTGGTTTGGCTTGGGGTTTGCTTTGTCTTCTCCTGATTTTGCCCTTGGTTGACCTGCTGCAACACACGGCTGCACGTTCTGTCTGAGTTGTTTTCAGGAATTCCGTAAACGATACCATTTTTAACAAAAAGGGAGAAATCGGTGCCATGAACCTGAAGGAGGCCTTTGTAACAGGACTTCTGGTGCTGGTGCCCATTGCAGCAACGTTTCTCATCATTTACTGGGTGGTCTCGCTGATAGAGCGAACGATTTCACCACTTGTCTTTGCACTTTTCGGATTCTATTTCCCCGGTCTCGGTCTGGCTCTGCTTTTACTGATCACACTGCTGACGGGCTTTTTTGCAAGAGTTACACTATTTAACAGGATAATCTCCATTTTCGAGCAAGTTCTGGTGAAGGTGCCCATAATCAGGACTGTTTATTCTGGCGTCAAAGAGGCAAGCAGATCAGTATTCTTCAGCGAGCCGGAAAGGCTGAAAGGAGTTGTGCTGCTTGAGTATCCGAGAAAAGGCGTGTTTGCTCTGGGATTTACAACCGGGGCAGAGGTGGAGGAGGTGTGCAGAGCCACCGGGAAAAGGCTCGTGAACGTGTTCATCCCCACCTCCCCAAATCCGACATCAGGGCTGGTTCTTATGGTTCCTGAAGAGGAGCTGATATACCTGGATATGAGCGTGGAGGATGCGATGAAAGTCGTGATATCTGGTGGATTCTCAAAATAGTGGGGTTGGGTAGATTGTGAGCAATAACTGTCAGTCGTACTCTCTCCACGTCTTTCCGCATTTCGTGCATCTGAAAAATCTCACTTCACTCTCATCAGCAGCACGAAGCTGGCGAAGCCACCAGTAAGCCTCTCTGTTTCCACAGGCCGGGCATAAAGCTTCGGTAGTAGGCAGCGTCTGTATGTTGTCTCCTTCTATAACCGGAATCTCGTCCTCGTTCCTCTTCGTTACGATGACCAACTCACCACCCTCAGCCTCCTTCTCATACCCGCATTTTCTGCAGACAGCCTTGCTGCCCTGATACAGCATCAGGCTCTTACACTTCGGACAGAATTCCACGCA
>CAZHKD010000141.1:0-4001 GCA_964533255.1 uncultured archaeon
CTCCTTCAGCTCTTCAACATAACATTCAACTGCTTTTCTTTTGTCCGCAATGTAATCCTCCAAAGCACTCCGAAAGTCTCCACCGTACAGGAATTTTTTGATCTCAGAGACGACCACAGAGTAGTGAACGGAATTTGACGACTCGAAAATCTTATTCATTCTGGTCTTCAAAAATGCTTGAAAGATTGCACCGGAGGGGATTTCAAGTATGCCCAGCTTTTCCCTGGCGTTATTAGGGAACGACCTGATGTAGTGCTCCGCAAGTTTTTCGGCCTCGTTTCTGTTCAGCACCTTTCTGTACTTTCTCGGGATAAGGTTTAGATCGGTTTTACTCAACTTCATTATCTCCCCCGGCAAACAAACAAAAATCCAAAAATCCAGGCCGTAAATGCGTGTGACGTTAAATCCACCAGAATTCCCCCTTCTTACCCCCACTGCTCATACAAAACCGCCTGAGCACACTCCAAATCCAAAAATCACCCTCACGACAGCAAAATCAAAAAACAAAATTAGAGCAGGACTGAGAGAGCCAGCTTCTTGGAAACCATCGGAGCGAGCTTCACGAGCAAGGCCCAGTCCTCTTTCGATCGGGCAAACATTGGAAGGTACTTCTCAACGATTTCCCTCGCGCTCACTTCTGCACTCTCTCCGTTTAGCTTTCCACCCTTTTCCGCATGATAAACCAGTGCACCGAATATATCGAAGCGGCTCTGGAGCTCTCGCAGCTTCTTCAGATCCTCTCCAGCTTTGCCCGCCAGGTCGTATGTGCGGGATGGAATGAGCGGGTTAACGAGCCCAACGCCTTCAGCCGTAATTCCGTCGAGGTCGTCCTTCTCTATAGGCCCTCTGTACATGAACGCCTTGACAGGATACTTGCCGAGCTTCAGAACTCCATGCTTCTTCAGGATCTCTTCAACGAGTGGTTTTGCCATTTCCTTCAGCTCTTCTTCCGTTCTGCCCTTCTCGATTCCGGCGTATCTGAACACAATCTCCATCAGGTCATCCCGGATGCTGTTGTAATGATTTCCGCTGTTAAGGAAGAGGTGCAGTGCTTCAGCAGCCTTTCTGCCTATCCTCTCAGCCATTCCTTCTACGTACAACCACCCGGATACATTTTCCTGGCTTCTGGTCCTGAAGATGTTTTCTGCGTAGGTGTAATCCGTGATGTCAAGCAAAGCTCTGAAGTTGAAACCCGTAGCTTCTCTCAGAACGGGCAGCAGGGGTAGATTGGGCATGAGGATGAGGTCGAAGTCTTCAGATTCTTCAAGTGTCATCACTTCGTAGCCATCAGTTACGATCGTTGTTTCCCTCACGAAGTTCACAAACTCGTCATAGGTCATCACGAACTCGCCGAAGAGCTCTTTGAGTTTCCTGTAGAGGGCTTTGCTACCCACAATTACTCTGCATGGAGGGAGGTACTTGCCTTTCAGGTTGCTGACCTTCTCCGCATAAATGAATACCTCACCTTTCCAGGAGAACAGCAGGTTCTCCAGGCCCACGTATTCGGGCTCTCCACCTTCAAAGCTCCCGTTTATCAGGCTCCTGTAGACTTTCACCCTTACTCTGCTGTCTCTGACCTTGAGCTCCCTTATTCCGTGCGCCTCAAGGAACTGAATCAGCTCGGGGTCTTCGGTGTACACGGCATAAATTCCCTCCTCCTCCATTACCTTCTCCTTCCTCGCATTGGGTCTCTTTCTCACGTACCCTACCTTCATCTCCGGCTTGTAGGTGCTGAGGATGTGCGCCACTGAGACGGTCGTCCTCCTTCCATTGCTTTCCAGGAATCCCCAGGCACCGTACGCTGGCAGTTCGGTGAGGAGAATGTTCACAGTCTTTTCCAGCTTCGCAAAACCTGGAAGAGCTCTTTCGATGGCTTGCAGCAGCTCCTCATCGTACTCTGTTCCGTACCTCGTCCAGCCTTTGCTGGCAGCACCCTTCAGTCGCACGACGGCATCCTGCAGGTTTTTCAGGAAAGTTCTACCGTATTTCGCAAGACTCGCCGGGCTCAAGGTCAGGTATCTGGCGTGGCCCTCTTCCACAAAGGAGCGTATCCTGTACTGTAGCCCCAAGAGCTCCAGAAACTTTTCGAGCCCCCTGTATCCATCCCTGTTGGGCAGCGGCTCAGGGGTTCTCACCTTTACGCCCAGGACTTCCGCTTCTCTCCCGTCCTCAACCTTTATTCTGATGAAGGTGTTGTTGCCGATGCCTGACTCGCTCACAAGAACGTCACCCACCACAACAGCGGTGTGGTTTCGCCTGTAGCTCCATTCCAGTTCGTGGTAGGGTGTGGTTTTCAGTATACCCAGCACGTAAACGTCGTTCTCTTCAATAACTTCTACCACGTGGTTGTGCTCGCCAAAGACCGCCTCAACCAGCGTCACCTTCTTCGTGTTGCGGTCGTCTTCAACAATCCTCACCTCCTCAGTGTAGTCGGTAATGCAAATCCTGAATGGCTGATTCGCCACGGCTCTGACGCGAACCGGGATTCGGGAGAAGTCGAAGTGCTTCGCCAGACCGTTGTAGTACTCCGCAATCTTCTCAGGAGTAAGCAGCTTCTCAGGATATATCTCGAACCTCGTGCCGCAGTCATCCTTTCCATCGCCGTCTGTTATCTCCGCCCCCGTGGTGGTCAGGATTGCAGAGTACGCCTCTCCAGTCTCCCTCGATCTGGTCTTCATTACAACTCTGCCGTTTTCGCCGGTCAGCATCATGAAGGATTTGGCCCCTAGCCCGAACCTGCCCTGCACACCCTCTATCTCCCTGTTTTCGCTCCTGCCAAACCACATGAAGACTTCCTTGAACTTCTCCCTGGTTATCCCGATTCCCCTGTCCTCGACAACGATCCTCTCAGGGGTTATCTCAACGTAAACCGGATCCTTCACACCGGCCCTGTGCTGGGCGGCGATGGCGTTGGCAACGTACTCCCTGATGCACGCAAAATCGGAGCTGTAAAACTTGCTCAGATACTCCTTTATAACGTTCAGCTCAAAGTTCCAGCTAACCTTCTCCACGGAAAACACCTCCTGAAATTTCCTAAAAAACTCCAAAAATAGCTTTGAGCCAGCTTAACTAATTAAAGTCCTGAGAAGGCGTGCTTTAAGTTGTGGTGAGTGAAGCGAGCTCCCAACGATAATCCTTTCCATGTTTCTGGAGATCATCTCCCGGACGACTCTGTCGAACGTCTGCTCGTTCAGCACCTCAAGGATCCTTGCCCACTCCAGCATTTCTCTCTTCCAGAGCTGGTCGAACTCGCTCAGCTCCGCTTTACTTTCGCCATTTTTGTCTGCCATAGATCAGCACCTCTGCAACCTTCCTGGCATCCTCTTCGCTCTCGAACCAGAACTCCGCCTTTCCGTTTTTGTAAAGCTTAACCGCAACGATCGGGCCGGGAAGAGATTTCTTTGCCAGAGCCTGTTCAACCGTAGAGTCCCCCCAGTATGCGTTGACGATGCTCCATCCCCGGGCTTTTGAGGGTTTCACGCCTCTCAGAACCACCATGGTGAGTGATTCCAGTGCTGAGGCATTCTCTATGAAGTAGTGGAGAACCGGTATGCTGGAAGTGTTAAGGTTGGTATTGTGTCTGAGCACGAGTCTGTTCTTTTTGAGTATCTCTGCAAGTGCTTCTTGCCCTTTTTCTATAGCCCTGTATGGGAGCAGTTCTCTCGCCCTGCTGAGTATTTGCTCAAATGCCAGTTCATCTGCTCTGCTGAGGTACTGTCTTTCCACGTATTCAGCCACCTTTACCGCATCGAATGAGCCCTTGAATTTGCTGTACACATCGTGGAAGTCTATTTTCAGATTCACTTCTTCTGTCCTAACCTTAATCACGAATTTTACCAGGTTCTTTTCCATTTCCTCAATAATACCGGCGAATTTGAACTTCTCGTCGAAGGGGGACTCGTACTCCCTCACAATGTTGAATTCAGCCATAGTTATCTGATGTGCCAGTTCAACGATTTCTGGAATAACCTTGACCCTCTCCCAGAGGTTGTTCAGCAGCT
>CAZHKD010000142.1:0-3988 GCA_964533255.1 uncultured archaeon
TACCTCCACAGGAGACACCCAGAGCCCCCTGGTCTTGATGAGGTCATCTGCCCTGCCCACGTGGGTCCAGAAGCCGTCTTCGTCCCTCACATACATGTCACCGGTATCAAACCACTCCCCGAGAAACGCCTTCTTGGACTTCTCGTGCTTCTCCCAGTAGAAGGCCGCTATCGAATCCCCCTTCACCAGCAGTTTTCCGGGCTTTCCGACGGGAACATCGTTTCCTTCGTCGTCCACAAGCTTGAGCTCGTATCCCGGAACGGGAACTCCGGACGTTCCCGGCTTTATCCTTCCGGGTCTGTTGGAGATGAAGATGTGGGTGAGCTCGGTTGTGCCTATGCCATCGAGAATGTCAACGCCAAATCTTTCTTTCCACTTCTGGTAGGTTATTGCAGGCAGCGCTTCTCCTGCGTTGACGCACAGTCTGAGGCTCGAGGTGTCGTATCTCTTCTCTGCACCCTCCACAGCCAGCATTCTGTTGTAGAAGGGCGGGACTGTGAAGAGAACGGTAACCCCGTACTTTTCGATTATCCGGAAGGACCTCTCAGGGTCGGGCACTGCCGGATCGAGAACAACTTCAGAACCGAACCTGAATGGCCCGTAGGTTGAGTTTCCAAGGCCATAGGCGAAGAAGAGCTTGCTGACTGAATAGCAGACGTCCGCTTCGCTCAGCTCAAGAACGTGCTTGTAGTAGGTGTCGGCGCTGTACAGCATGTCGTGCTGCAGATGAACAACGCCTTTGGGCAAACCCGTGGTTCCAGAGCTGTAGAGCCAGAAGGCCATTGCGTCTCTGCTCAGTCTCAGGGGCTCGAGCTCCTCTGAGGCTTCATCCATGAGGGAGTTGAGGGATAGCTGGCCATCTCCCGCCCCGTACTTCTCAGTCTCTATCACAATTATGTGCTTCAGGAACCTGGCCCTATCTGCAATCTTGACAACCTTTTCAGCAAGGTTTGCGTGTACTATTACCGCTTTAGCCCTTGAATCGTTCAGGTAGTAAAGGTACTCCTCGGGAGAGAGCATGGTGTTGACGGGCACAGGAATGGCTCCGATTTTGATGGCTCCGAAGAATGAGAAGACGAATTCAGGAGTATCCAAAGCTATCATGAGAACCCTGTCGTCAACATCCAGCCCCACAGTTCTGAGGGCGTTTCCTGCGCTATTTGTGTTCAGCATCAGCTCACGATAGGTGTACTCGCTTTCCGGAATGCCCAGAGCCTCATCTCCGCAGCACCTCAGCGCCACCTTATCTCCTCTGCCAAGTCTAACGTTCTCGTCTATCAAAATCTCAGCAACGTTCATGACCTCCGGGATGCTGATCTCGACCTCCTCGCCCTTTTCGTAAACCACAAAATACACCTCCTTCCCATCCTCCATCTTTACCAAAATTTTAAATACTTAATCGTTAATATTTTTATTTAAAATGAAAATAAAAATTATCATGATTAAACATTGTCGAGGGCTCTCGACAGGAGGAAAATAAATTTTAAATAATGTAAAATTGAGTGAATTCATCAATGTCTGAAGTTCAGCTTAGATGCGAGGGTGTCTGGAAGAAATTTGGAGGATTTGAAGCTCTCAGAGGGGTCGACCTGGAGGTTAAAAGGGGGGAGATTCTGGGACTGATAGGCCCGAACGGTGCGGGCAAGTCCACACTTCTTAACCTCATAAATGGAGTCTATTCACCTTCCAGGGGAAGGGTAATTTTTGAAGGGTGGGACATCACGGGGAAAAAGCCCCATGAGATATGCAAACTCGGAATAGCCAGAGTTTTTCAGATTCCAAGGCCCTTCTATGAGATGAGCTGCCTGGACAACGTTGTTACGGCCATCCTGTTCAACTCCCAGGTTGACCATATGCATGCAGAGAGAAGGGCTGCTGAGCTGCTTGAGTTCGTGGGGATGAGGTATCCAGAGAGGAGACCGGACGAGGTGACGCTTCAGGACAAGCGAAGGGTGGAGCTGGCAAGGGCCCTTGCCTGCAATCCCAAGCTTTTGCTGGTGGACGAGTACATGGCCGGGCTGAACCCCGGTGAGATAAACGAAGCCTCAGAGCTGCTGAAGAAGGTGAACGATGAGCTGGGCATCACGGTCATCTGGGTCGAACACGTGATGCACGCCATTATGGGGCTGGCGGAGAGAATCGTTGTCCTTGACCACGGAGTCAAGATTGCAGAGGGCAGTCCCCAGGAGGTGGTGAAGGACAGGCAGGTGATTGAGGCGTATCTCGGTTCTGCCACGGAAATTATGGAGGCCTGATAGGTTTGGATAAACTGGATTTGCTGACTGTTGAGGGTCTCAGAGCCGGTTACAAGGGTTTGAATGTCTTGTGGGACGTTGATTTGAGTGTCGAAAAGAACACGATTGTGTCTGTCATAGGCTCCAACGGTTCGGGAAAGACGACGCTTCTCAACGCCATCATGGGTTTTGTGGAGGTTAGCAGCGGTGAGATAGTATTCAACGGGAACAGAATAACCCATCTGAAGCCCCAGGAGAGGGTAGCTCTGGGGATTGCCTACGTTCCAAGCGAGAGGGAGCTTTTTCCGGAGATGACCGTTGAAGACAACCTTATGCTTGGTGCTTACACGCCGAGGGCCAGAAAACATCTGAGAGAGTCCCTCAGCCAGGTCTATGAGTTTTTTCCGGTGCTGGGTGAGAGAAGAAACCAGCTTGCAGGCACTATGAGCGGTGGAGAGCAGCAGATGCTGGCAATTGGCAGAGCTCTCATGTCCCGCCCCGAACTCCTCATTCTTGACGAGCTGTCAACGGGCTTGGCTCCAGCAATAACTCTCAGAATTTACCGGAAGCTTGAGGGGCTGTCTGAGAGAATGACGGTTTTGCTTGCGGAGCAGAACATACACCAGGCCTTCATGGTGTCGGACTACATCTACGTCATGGAGAACGGGAAGATCGTTGCCTCTGGAAGCCCGGACGAGCTTTCTGAGAGCTCTCTGATAAAAAGCGCCTACCTGGGGGTGAAGGGGTGATCGAAGCGATTCAGGCAGTTGCCGGCGGAATGGTTGAAGTCGTCATCGATGGCATCCTCTTCGGACTCCAGCTATCCCTTCTGGCTGTCGGGCTGGTTTTGATCTTCGGCCTCGGAGGCATACTGAATCTCGCTCACGGGGAGTTCGTCATCGTCACCGGCATAATTTCAGCCGTGCTGATGTCGTCAGGCTGGAACCCCTTTATTGCCATTCCGGTTGCAATAATCTTGTCGGGATTGCTGGGCCTTGCAGTGGACAGAACAATTCTAAGGCCGGTTTACAAGCTGACGGGGGAAATGGAGGTTCTTGTCGGCCTGTTCGTCACCTTAGGGCTCGCTTTCATTCTGGAGGGGGTGACGTCTTACCTCTTTCCGGGCTTCTACTTCTCCGTCAGGATTCCCGTGGAGACGATCAACGTCATGGGGCTCAGCTTCAGAGCTTCAGCGTTGGTTTCCGGCCTGATATCCTTTGTGTCCCTCTACCTCCTCCTGCTGTTCCTTGGCAGAACCATGACGGGAAAGGCCATAAGAGCTGCTCTGCAGAATCAGACAGGCTCTAAGGTGTGCGGTATAGACGTGGACAGGATGAGAACCCTTGTCTTCTTTCTTGGGGGGCTGATGGCGGGGCTGGCGAGCCTGGCCAAAGGTGTCGCGTCTTCAGTTGAGCCCGGCTCGGGACTTGAGCTGACATCCTACGCCCTCATAGTCGGTGTGGTTGGTGGTGTGAGGAGCGTTTACGGTGCCATGGTTGCAGGGGTGCTGCTGGGGATAGTGAACGCAATAGCCAGCTACCTGCTGGGAACGTACCTCACCCTCATCATTCTGCTTGGGATTGTTGTGGTTGTAATACTTTACAGGCCAAGCGGGCTGTTTGCTGGAGGTGTCTGAATGAACCTGAGGTTTCCCCACATCCCCAAACCCATTCTCGCTTTCTTCGCCCTCTTCGCAATCCTGCCGCTGATATCGAGCAACCCGTACCATGTCAGAATTTTCACGATAGTGGTGC
>CAZHKD010000143.1:0-3939 GCA_964533255.1 uncultured archaeon
TTTCTGTTGGTATTGGTGGGCTGAGAGGCAAGGTCAGGAACATCAGAAAGTACTATGCAGACTTTATCCGGCAGCAGAAGATCACTGGTGGGGTGATTAGTGAGAGACGGTACGGTTCGCTACTTCCAGTATTTGATGGCCCCTCAAGGCTTTCGACGGAGCGCGTATTGCTTACAGGGGATGCAGCCTCGCTTGCTGACCCGTTTACAGGTGAGGGGATATACTACGCTGTTAAAAGTGCAAGGATTGGCAGCGAAGTGCTCGAGAAAGCGATGGATGGGGAGGTGGAGTTAAGGAACTACGATGTCAGGGTGGCGGAGGAGCTGTATTCCGAACTTGAGTATGCAAGAAGGCTCAGCATGGCGTTTTACATCTCTCCCAGGAGAGCGTACAATTTTCTTAAACAGAACCAGGACTTGATAGATGCTGTTTTGAAACTTGCTAGGGAGGAGAATGGCTATGGGGCAATGTGGGAGATGCTGAAGAAAAAAGCAGGATTTAGGATGAGTATTGCCCTCAAGGTTTCAGAACTTTACAGTTTTTTTGTTGGCTGACGTAATTTTTGCAGAACAATGTGCCCGCTCCATACTGGGCCATATCGCATTTTTGAGCGCCGGTAGCGAGATAGGGCTATACACTCTGACGGTCTCACCGACTTGACCATTTGGTTTATTTTTTCAATTTTTCAAAGACCGCTTGACAAAATACAAAAAGATAGTAATGGTTTGTAAAAATCGAAAAGTTTAAAAATTTACGAACATCATAGTAATTTCGGTGATAATATGCGTGCCATCGTCTTTCTTGCAGCACTTTTGATGGCCATCAGCGTTGCCCAGGCCACTGAACAGTGCATCAACTGCCACAAGTCAATCACTCCGGGAATAGTGGCGGATTACCAGCGTTCGGTGATGGCAGAGAAGGGCGTTGGCTGCCTGGACTGTCATGGCGAACTTCCGGGACACGAAGACCCAAGCGTTGTAACCCACTACGGAAACCGCATAACGCCAGTCCCGTCTCCAAAGTACTGCGAAAGATGCCATGCGCAGCAGGTGCAGGAGTTCATGAACAGCAAGCATGCATGGACGGCTCTGATAGGCCCCTTCAAGCCATGGTACAACGACCTGGTGAAGCAGGGCAAGCTGAAGGCCGGTGAGGCGCCCAGCGAAAAAATAATGAGGGAGAATGACCCATATGCAGACTTCAGGAGCAGGGTAACTCCGCTGTATCCTGCAAGCGGGATGATGGACAGGTTAGGGCTGAGAGAAGAGCTCGATGGCTATGGAAACATCCTCTACTGCCTGGAATGCCATGGAAGTGCGGTGATCGTTGATGACGAAGGGAAGATTGTGAAGGGGTGGCCAAACAACGGAGTTGGCAGGCTGAACCCCGACGGAGTGCCGGGGTCATGTGCATCCTGCCACACCAGACACAGGTTCAGCATCGAAGAGGCAAGGGCCCCTGAGACGTGTGGACAGTGCCATCTCGGCCCAGATCACCCGCAGATTGAGATATACGAGGAGAGCAAGCACGGGAACATATTCTTCTCCCTTGAAAACAAGAGCTTCCTGAAGGAGGAAAGGCTGACGCCTGAGAACACCCCTGCACCCACGTGTGCCGTGTGCCACATGAGCGGCTTCAACGGAGTCCCGGCAACCCACGACGTTGGAGAGAGGCTTTACTGGGAGCTCCAGCCGAAAATAAGCACTCCGCAGTGGTATCCCGCAAACCTCGTTGCTACTGGGCAGCACAGCCCGGACGAAGCTAAAGCGCAGCAGAACAGGAAGAACATGATGCAGGTGTGCCAGGGGTGCCACAGCCCCAGGTGGGTGAGGATGTACTTCGACGAGTTCGACAGGGTTGTGGAGGACTACAACAGGGTTGCGAAGTCAGCAAAGGCACTGCTTGACAGGATATACGATGAGGGGCTTGCGGATAAAAGCAACTCCCTTGACGAATTTCCGGAGTTCATGTGGTACTACATCTGGCACCACGACGGCAGGAGATGGAGGATGGGGGCCAGCATGATGGGTCCCGACTGGGCTCACTGGAACGGAATTGTGGATACACTTATGGACAAATACGGCAGGATGCAGGCGTGGTACGACACGCAGATCAAAATAAAGAAGCTCGAAGCCATGGTGGAGGCTGCAAAGACCCAGCAAGCTTCAGATGTGGCACAGACGCCAGGGAAAAGCCAGCCAAAAACCACTCCTTTTGTTGGACTCCCAGTCGTTCTGGCAGTGATGGTCTGGATGGCGCTGCTGGTGAAGCGCAGGAAATGGTGAGTTTTGATTAATTTGGTTAATTTTACCTTAAATTTTTTATATAATTTTATCCTTACTCAGATTGGATTTTTATATAAGCTAACATATTGAAAAAATTTAAATAGTATTTTTAAAGGAGTGGTTGGCGTAATGATTGAGACAAAAAACTTATGCAAGAGCTACGGTTCGGTTAAAGCTCTCGACAACCTGAACCTTCACGTTGAAGAAAACGAGGTCTTCGGATTTCTCGGCCCCAACGGAGCCGGCAAAAGCACGACAATCAACCTCCTCATGGGCATGATTCAGCCAACCTCCGGTGAGATAAGAATAGCCGGGATAGACGTTGTTAAGAACCCAATAGAGGTCAAGAAGATCGCCGGCTATCTTCCTGAGAACGTCGGATTTTACGGCCACATGACCGCAAGGCAGAATTTAGCGTACTTTGCCGAGTTCTACAAAATTGATGGCGTGAAGGAGAGAATAGACACGCTCCTTGAGATTGTTGGCCTGGCGGAGGCGGCGGATAAGAAGGTGGGAGGTTTTTCCAGGGGGATGAGGCAGAGGCTCGGCCTGGCTCAGGCTTTGCTAAACGACCCCGAAATCGTGTTTCTGGATGAGCCAACTTCTGGCTTGGATCCGGAAGGTGCAGCGGAGTTCAGGAGACTGGTAAGATGGCTGGAAAGGGAGGGGAAGACTGTATTCTTCTCCTCCCACATCCTCTCTGAAGTCAGGGCGGTATGCAGAACCATCGGGATAATATCCAGGGGCAGACTGGTGGTTAAGGGGGACATAAAAGAGCTGACGAAGAACCTGAACGATTCGGTTAGGATATTTGTCGAGACCGAACCCCGGCTTGAAGACGAATCGATTTTGAAGCCATTTGCGTCGAGAATAGAGCTGGTTGAGGAGGGGGAGGGGAACAGAAGGTATATGCTGGAGTGCGACAGGGATTGCAGGGCTGAAATAGCAAAGACACTTTTTGAGATGGGGTACGTCGTGAAGGAGCTGCACCTTCAGGAACCGAGCCTGGAAGAGATATACCTGAAAATAATTCAGGGGGGTACAGCTTGAGCGTTTTAATCGTCGCGAAGAAGGAGTTCGCAGACCAGATATCCAGTAAAAGGTTTCTGGCCCTTGTAGGGATAATTCTGCTCATAACGGTGTATACCGTCTATCAGGGGGTTCAGGGGTTCTACAGCGCTTATGCTGCAGGAATGGAAAAGCCATTCGTCTCAATCTTCGGTATATCCAGCAGCCTTGGCTTCATGACTTTCGGAGCATTCCTTGGGTTGCTCATGGGCTTCGACCTCATCACGAAGGAGAAGGAAGAGGGGTCGCTTAAAACCCTGCTGTCCCATCCAGTCTTCAGGGATTCGGTAATAAACGGTAAAGCCATTGGAGCCTTTGCCGCTCTGGGCGTCGCGATTTTTCTGATTCTGGCCACCTCAGTTGGAATCCTTCTGCTCTACGGAGTCTATCCCTCTGTTTCCGATGTGGTTGATGTGGTCAGGTTCGGAGCGCTGACTTTGGCATATATCTTTACCTTCTTCGCAATATCTCTCTTCGCTTCCACAATTTCCAGAAATTCCGGAACAGCTTTGATAGTCGCATTTGGATTCCTGATTCTTTTTATGGCGGTTCTGCCGATACTCGGGGAAATAGCAGCCCAGTTCAT
>CAZHKD010000144.1:0-3937 GCA_964533255.1 uncultured archaeon
CTCTTTGGAGGAAGAGAGGTGACGACTGAGAAGGAAGTGGAGAGAATCGCCATAAGAGCCATCTTTATCGCCCTCAAAGAAAGGGCTCTGAATCTGGATGCAAAGAGCCTGATTGACGAAATTAAGGAGAGCTTTCTTACAGAGCCCATATCCCTCAACAGCTTGCATTTTCCGGAGAGGGCTGAGCTGGAAGGCCTCGTCTTCTGCCACACCCACACATGCAAACCGTCAAGAGAGCAGTTCGAGGACGCTCTTTACGAGTACCACAAATCAGCGAGGCTTCTCGACAACTACCAGACAATGAAAGGGGTCGTCAGCAACTTTTTCAGGGGTTATCAGGAGCGAGATGGGTTGATTTCCGAATATCTTAAGGGGAAGTACAAGTACGCCGTCTTCTTCTCCCTCATCGATGACCTGGGCGAGGACCTGCCCCACCACCTGGACTTCGCCGAAAAGTACGATGGAGAGTACGTGGTGGTGACACCAACAGAGGACTCAATCGACCCCTTCCTGAGGTTCTTCAAGAGGCACTCTGAGGATGTGAAGAGAGCCGGCCTGAAGGTGTGGGTTGTGAATACGGTTGACAGGACAATCGACCCGTTTATCGGCTATCCAAAGGATTTTCTGCTGCTGAAGGGCTTCAGAAACCCAAAGCTGGCAACCATGGTCAACAGCTGGTGGCGGGTTAGCGTTGAGGAAATAGATTGAAGGAAAAGAGGGGTTAATCCACGTCGATCCCCTTCAGCCAGGGCATCATTTTTCTGAGCTCCCTTCCGACCTTCTCTATCGGGTGGTTTCTTTCCATCTCCAGCAGCTTTGTAAAGACGGGTCTGCCTGCCTGGTTCTCCAGAATCCATTCTCTGGCAAACTCTCCGCTCTGGATTTCCCAGAGTATCTTCCGCATCTCCTCCTTGATGCTCTCGTTGAAAATCCGCCTGCCCCTCGTCATCCCGCCATACTTTGCAGTATCGCTGACGCTGTACCACATTGCGTAGATACCGCCCTCGTAAATCAAATCGACGATGAGCTTCAGCTCGTGTAACGCCTCAAAATACGCAACCTCTGGCTGGTAGCCCGCCTCAACCAGCACGTCGAAAGTCGCCTTGATCATCTCCGCAACCCCACCGCATAGATCAACCTGCTCGCCGAAGAGGTCAGTCTCGGTCTCTTCTTTGAAAGTTGTCTCGATGACTCCAGCTCTCGTACAGCCTATTCCCTTTGCATAGGCCAGGGCAGTTTCGAGGGCCTTTCCGCTGTAGTTCTGATGGACTGCCACAAGAGCCGGAACTCCCTTGCCCTCTTCGTACATCCTCCTGACCAGATGCCCCGGGCTTTTCGGAGCGACCATGACGACATCAACGTTCTCCGGCGGCTTGATCTGCCCGTAGTGGATGTTGAAGCCGTGGGCGAAGAGGAGTGTGTCCCCATCCTTAAGGCTGCCCTTCACGAACTTCTCGTAGACAGCGGGCTGCGCCATGTCCGGAATGAGGAAGGCGATGAGGTCAGCATCCTTGACAGCCTCGCCAACCTCCTTGACTGTCAGACCATCTCTCTCTACCCTCTTCCAGCTCCTGCTGCCTTTGTAGAGCCCAACGACAACGTCAACGCCAGATTCGTGAAGGTTCAGGGCGTGGGCATGTCCCTGGCTTCCATATCCCAGAACAGCCACCTTTTTACCTTCCAGAAGCTTCAAATCCGCGTCCTTATCGTAATACACCTTCGCCATACAATCACCGGAGTAGGGAGTTAATCCAAACAAAATATAGTTTTCTCTTACCCTCTTTAACTTCTCCTTCACACTCCTTTTCTGCCAATCTTTTTAAGCTGGGGAACAGGTGGAAGTAAGGAATGTCAACGGAGGCTATGGGGACACTCCGCAGCAGGATAATTGACCTTTTGCTGGACAGAGAGATGAGCGTTTCAGACATTTGCAGAGCCCTTGAACTTGAGCCTGGAAGAGAAAGGGAGGTGTACTCAATCCTGCTCTCCCTGCCAAAGGTTCTGAAGAGAAAGGGCCTAACTCTATTCATGCAACCTCCCCAGTGCCTGTCGTGTGGCTTTGAGCTGAGCAAGGCGGATGCAAAGAGGTGTCCCAGGTGCAAGTCCCAGAGGCTGAGTGAGGCCAGGTTTGTTATCCGGTGAAGCCTCACACTTTGAAGCCTTACACCTGTACACAAAGTTATAATAAACCGTGCATCCTTCTGCGAACCATGTTCAGCGCCACCTTTGCGTTGCTTCTCGGCATAATATACGGGCTTGTGAAGAAGGGCAGGCAGGACAAGCTGGAGATGCTGAAAAAAGCAGTAGGCATTGGCTTTATAATAGGAATCATCCTCACGGTACCCGCTTTGCTGTTCATGCCCGGCATTCTGGCCATATTTGCAGTTGGCGCCGGCATTATCGCTGCTGTCTCCTTCATCCTCTACTTCGCAATCTTCTTCGTCATCGGAGTCTTCATCGGCGACCTGATTGAGGGGCTGATAAGGTAGCTCTCAGTCCATCATATGAGCCCCAGCACCTCGAGAGCCTGAACGACTCCCTCTCCATTTTCCCCCGGCACAACGATGTCCGCCTCTTTCTTCAGCCTCAAGTCCGCGTTCCCAACTGCTATGCCCAGTCCGGCAGCTTTGAGCAAATCCAGGTCGTTCTCGGAGTCTCCGATGGCCGCAAAGCTCTTAACGTCAATTCCCAGCTTCGAAGCGACGAACTTCAGAGCGTTCCCCTTGCTTACTTCTGCATCCACGATGTGGTAGGCAAAGCCGGAGTCTATCAGCTTCACACCATCTATTCCGGCTTCCTCAAGAACCCTCTTCGCCGCCTCCGCATCAAATCTACGCCTCAGGCACACCTCCGATCTCCTGTATTCTGCATCGAGGAGCTCCACGTCAAAGTGCCTTCTGAGAACCTCCACCGCTTTCATGCACTTCCACAGCTTCCCCAGCACGATGTCCTCTCCATCGTAGGCGAACCTCACGACCCCGCCGTTCTCGCAGATAACTATGTCGGAAACTCCTATCAGCTTCGCCGCAGCCCTGGCAAAGCATGAGATGTTGCCCGTGGCGAGAACAACCGGGATTTTCACCTTCCTGAGCGCCTCCACAGCCTTGCAGTTCAGAGCCCTTTTTCTGTCCGTCAGCGTCCCATCAATGTCAATTGCCAGGCCTTTCACCTCTACGGGAAGCTTGAGAGGTGATTTTTGAGCTGACATCGATGATTCAGATGGCATCGAATGGAAGAATTTAGGAATATTAATAACCCCTTCGCAAAAGCTTCGCCCCATGCAGATTGGCAGCGTTAACTTTGGCGATAAAGTTGTGCTGATTGGCAGCATCTTCTACTCAAAGCACCGCATAGTTCACGATGCGGATAAGGGAGTTTTCGACCGGGATCGGGCTGAGAAGCTCATAAAAAAGCAGGAGGAGCTGGAGGACAAATTCAGAATTCAGGGAATCCTGGACGTGGTTGCCGAGAGCGGGGAGGCGCTGATAAACTACGTTGATTTCGTTGCCGATGTTACAGACAGGCCCTTCATACTTGACGGCTACGTGGAGGCGAGAATTGCAGCTTTAAAGCACGCTGCCGAAGTTGGACTGCTGGACAGGGTAATCTACAACTCCATCAACCCCATAAACACGAAGGATGAAATCAGACTCATCCAGGAGCTCGGAGTGAAGAATGCTGTGATTTTCGACTACGATCCCGCCTACACGTCGCCCCACAAAAGGCTCATGCTGCTGACCGGCGATGGCAAGAAGGAGGGTCTGATACCGAAGGCCAAAAAGCTAGGCATCGAGAACATGCTCATCGACGTTGTTCCAACCGACCTGAGAAGCCTTGGAGAGGTCGTGGAAGCGCTGCTGCTCGTGAAGTCCACCTTCGAGCATCCGGCAGGGTGCGGGCCGGCGAACGTCTCATACTACATGGCGGACTTCCTGAA
>CAZHKD010000145.1:0-3882 GCA_964533255.1 uncultured archaeon
TTGCTGTCGGGCTGCTGCACAACGTATTTGCGGTGAGGGTGGTGAGGTAGTTTTGTCCCAAAGTCTATTCTGAGCCTTTTTGACCACGTGCTATATTACTTGCTCCAAAAGCTCCCTGGATACCTTTATGTACTTCCGAACGGTCTGGATAAAAATCTCTCTTTGCCTAGAGAACGTTATCCACCAAACATCGTCGAATCCCTCGATTTCAGATAACTCCTTTACGATCAGCCTTATCTGAGCTTCGGACACCTTATACCCCTTCTCCCCCAGAATCTTCCTGAGTCTCGATAAAGCAATGACGAAGTAGCTCAGCTTCTTTCCCCTATCTGAGGAGACGTTTTTCAGAGTGCCACAGCCGTTGCAGAAAGGATGGAGCTTCATAACGCCGTTCTGCATTTTTGCCCAGTCCTTTTTATTGGATTCGTGTTCACACTGCATTCAGACCCCCCTATAATTCCCCAAAGCTAAAACTAATATTTTAACCTGCTGTTGCTGCTAAGTCCCCTTGCGAAAGCGAGGGGATACAGCAGGGGAGGTGGGAGGGGGAAGGATGGAGGTAAGTTTTATATAGTTTCAACAAGAAACATGTAACTATGAAATACAAACTTGACAGAGGAGCTCATTCAGTCTACTCTCTTCACTATCACCTCATCTTCGTAGTAAAGTATCGCAGAAAAGTATTCACAAACGATAAACTCATCGATTTTCTCAAGCAAAAAATTCACGAAATTTCAGAGACTTTCGATGTTGAAGTTCTCGCAATAGAATGTGATGTCGATCACGTCCATATTCTCTTCAAAGCGAAACCTACTCTGAACATCCCTAAATACATCAACGCTCTGAAAACGATAACTTCAAGGGAGATAAGGCGGAAGTTCCCAGAAGTGAAGAAGAAGCTGTGGAAAAACGTCTTCTGGTCTCCATCATACTTCTTAGCGACAACTGGACAGGTTACGTTAGATGTTCTGAAGAAATACGTGGAATCGCAGGGTGAAAACGATGCTGATTAGCTACAAATTCCGCATCTATCCTTCGAAGACAGCTGAAGCGAAACTAAATGAACAGCTTGAGTTATGTCGCTGGTTATACAATAAGCTGCTTGAAGAAGTCAACAAGGCAAGAAAAGAGGGTAGAAAGATAAATCGGAAAGATACTCAAGCTCTAATCGTGAAGCTTAAGCAAGAAAAACCAGAGCTAAAGAATGTATACTCAAAAGTTTTGCAGATGGTGAACTATCAGCTCTGGTCAAACATCAAAGCGTTAAACGAGCTGAAAAAGAAGGGGAAGAAGGTTGGGTGGCTTCGTTATAAGACATCACCAAACTCCTTCAAAACTCTGAACTTCAACCAGAGCGGTTTCAAAATCGACTTTGAGAGAAAGAGGCTTGTTCTTTCAAAAGTTGGTGAAATTCCGATAAAGCTCCATCGTCCAATCGAAGGTAAAATCAAGGGCATAACTATCAAGAGAACAAAAACTGGTAAGTGGTTCGCCATAGTGCAAGCTGAAGCTGAACCAAAACCGTTACCAAAAACAGACAGAGTTGTTGGTATAGATGTCGGTATTCAGAACTTCTGCGTTGATTCTGATGGCTTAGCTTTTGAAAATCCAAAGTTCATTGACAGAACTCTTGAAAAGATAAAGAAAGTTCAAAAAGAGTTGTCAAGAAAGCAGAAAAACTCGAAGAGACGGGAGAGAACCAGACGAAAGCTGGCAAAACTCTACGAGAAGCTTGAAAATCAACGCAACGACTTTCTTCACAAGCTCTCCCGATATTATGTGAACAACTACGACATAATCTGTTTGGAGGATTTAGATGTTAAAGATATGGTAGAGAACGGTAAATCTTCAGCGTTGAACAGACACATTCACGATTCCGCCTGGTCTAAGTTCCTCTCACTGCTCGCCTACAAGGCTGAAAGAGCTGGTAGGCGGGTGGTGAGAGTTAAACCAACTAATACATCTAAAAGATGTGCCAACTGCGGTTACATTGTGGAAAACCTATCCCTGAAAGATAGATGGTTTTCCTGCCCTAATTGTGGGTGGGAGGCGGACAGAGACTACAACGCCTCCCTCAACATTCTGGATGTGGGGCTGGGACGGTCCCGAATGCCCGTGGAGGGAGAACCTCTACCCCTCGTGATTCCCTATCGGAAGGTGATCGAGGGGCAAGTTCTCTCTGTGAAGCGGGAAGCTCCGTCCGTAAGGGCGGGGTAGTTCACAATGTCCCTTCAGCGTAGTATCTGGAACTAATTTCACTCTGCAAACGGCCACTCCCCCTGTTGAACCATAAGACTCTTTCAGGAGGAAGCTTTTTTCAGAAGGCCTGTTGTGGAATTCCGGACCGTCAAAATCAGTACACGTGTGCGACCTTAAAAAGCTCCAAAAAGTCTCTCAGCTTATGGAGCCGACCGGCAAACCCACCAATTTCCTGGCCCGAGACCATCAGCCTGTAGAAAAGGCCTGCGTTGGATATGTCTCCCACGATTATGTAGCCCACAAGCCTCCCGTTCCTGACGTAGAACCTCCAGTAGTTTCCTCGCTCCTCCACCTCCTCGTATCCACCGCTAACGTCACCGGCAACGATAAAATGGAATCCCAGCTTCTTCAGGCTGTTTATGACGTCAGACCCGTCATAAGGTGTTCTGTAGCCCAGGAGATTGAGGGCCGCAGCCCTTCCCTGCCTTACAGCATTCCAGTAGTTTGCAAAAATTCCCCTCTCTCCGGTTATCCTGCTTCTCGTCTCGCACACATCTCCGCAGGCGTAAATGCCACTTTGCGAGGTTTCCATGTACTCGTTGACTATGATGCCTTTCGAGGTCTCCAGCTCCTCCCTGCAGAAATCTATGTTCGGAGTCATTCCAGTTGCCGCAATGAATACGTCTCCAGCAAATTCATCACCATCCTTGGTGATGACAGCCCTGCACACACCACTACTTCCATCACCTGCAAACTCGACGCCAAAGCTGTTGAATGCGACTTCTATACCTTTGTTCTCCAAAACTTCCTCGATGAACCTTGAGGCTTTTTTATCCAGCCTGTCGGGCATGATTCTGTCCGTTGCCTCGATAAGTGTCACTTCCAGTCCGACTTCACGCAGGGTAAGGGCTATCTCAGTCCCCTGAAAACCGCCCCCAACAACAACTGCCTTCTTTCCTTCCCTAATTTGAGAGCGGAGGCTCTGAACCTGGGTGAGGGACTTGAAGTTGTATACGTTGGGTAAGTGCAGGCCTTTCAGAGGAGCATACAGCCTGCTTCCAGAGGCTATAACAAGCCTGTCGAAAGCGTATTCCCCTTTCCCGGTGATAATCCTTCTGTTTTTAACGTCCAGCCTTTCCACCTTCTCGCCAAGCCTGGCATCAACGTTGAGCCTTTCCAGAACGTCTTTACCCTTCCAGAACACCTCGTCTCCACCTGTTTTCAGGTAGGTTGTAAGTGCAGCCGGATTGTAGGGCGGGTGGCTTTCGGAGGAAAAAATGGTGATGGGTAAGTCTGTGAGATTTCTCAGAGTCTCTGCAGCGGTCACTCCTGCCGGGCCCGCTCCGATTATTGCAATCATGCCGAATCTCCCGAGAACCCATCAGATTCCAAGTCCCTTCCTTTTCTCCTCGATGTGCCTCAGTATTATCTCCGCAGCCTTCTCGGGATCGGGCTCGACGACAAACTTTCCTCCCGTCAGGTCCTCCACCTTATCCGTTAGCACATCCAGAACGAGCTTGCTTCCGTAGATTGGTGGCGGGACTCCAAGCACAACCAGGAGGCCTGAAGCGACGAAGTACGCCCCGATCGCGATGGCTTTCTCGGAATACCACTCCATCGCTGCCCCGGCAACCGGCAGGTCGCTTATGTCGACTCCAAGCTCGCTGGCAATGGCTGAAAGGG
>CAZHKD010000146.1:0-3860 GCA_964533255.1 uncultured archaeon
TTTATCGCCACGCAAAGCTTAAATAAGATACATAGTCCCTTTTCTCAGGGAGGTGTTGCTATGGGTACGGTAAAGCCTGCTTACATCAAGGTAATAGCTCTGGAGCTGCTGAGGAAGTACCCGGATGCGTTTACCGGGGACTTCAAGCAGAACAAGGAGCTCGTATCTCAATTCACAAACATAACCAGCAAGAGGATAAGGAACAGGGTGGCCGGTTATATAACGAGAAGGGTAAACAGAGGGTTGGTGGATGTCTGAGGGTAGGTTTGAGGGCGTGATTCCCGCCCTTGTAACGCCCTTTAAGGAAAATTTCGATGTGGATTTTGAAGGGATAGCCAGGAATCTGGACTACCTGGAAAAGCATGTGGATGCAGTCGTACCTGCAGGCACCACCGGCGAGGCTGCAACCCTCAGCCATGAGGAGCACGTGGAAGTTGTCAGATACGTCTGCGACGTTGCCAGTGTCCCCGTTATCGCTGGAGCGGGGTCGAACTCCACAAGAGAAGCCCTTTATCTTGCTAAAGAAGCTGAAAAGGCCGGAGCAGCAGCGGCGATGTTCGTAACCCCCTACTACAACAAGCCAAATCCCGAGGGGCTCTTCAGGCATTATAAAGCAATAAGCGACGCCATCTCAATTCCGGTAATCGTCTACAACGTTCCCAGCAGAACGGGAATAAACACAGCTCCCGAAACTGTTGAAAAGCTTGCGGGCATTGAGAGGGTTGTGGGCATCAAGGAGGCCAGCGGCAATCTGAAGCAGGTTGCCGAAATCATAAAGAGAACTCCCGACGATTTCATCGTTCTGTCGGGCGATGACTTCATGACCCTGCCAATTCTCCTTATGGGGGGCAGTGGAGTCATCAGCGTCGCAGCAAACGTTGCGCCCCACATAATGAAGGAGATGTTCAACGCCTTCAAGGAGGGGAATGTTGAGAAGGCGAGGGAGCTGCATTACAGGCTCATGCCCCTCTACGACGCTCTTTTCATAGACACAAACCCCATACCCGTCAAGAAGGCTCTGGATCTCATGGGACTGGCCGCCGGGAAGCCAAGGCTCCCGCTGGTTGAGCTGAGCCAGGAGAAGACGGAGAAGCTTAAGGCGGTTCTTGGATCGCTGGAACTCATCTGATTCGGACGGCAGTTTTTTATCCTATGAAGGCAACTTTCACCCATGATAAGGGTAGCGGTTAATGGCGCAGCCGGGAGAATGGGAAGGCTGATTGTAAAGAACGTTTCTGAGGATGAGGAGCTTCAGCTGGTTCAGGCGTTTGACGTTTCGCGAATCGGAGAGGACGCTGGAGAAGTTGCAGGTGTTGGCAGGCTCGGCGTTGCCATAGCAAGCGCATCGGAGCTTGAAGAGCTCGACGCAGATGTGGTAATAGACTTCAGCGTCCCTGATGGAACACTTAACGTTCTTAGGGCTGCGAAGGAGAAGGGAGTTAAGGCCGTTGTGGGCACAACCGGATTCACTCAGGAGCAGAAGGAGGAAATCGAAGCCATTTCAAAGAGCATACCCGTAGTGCTCTCTCCAAACTTCAGCGTTGGCGTCAACGTTTTCTGGAAGCTCATCGAGAGGGCTGCAGAGCTTCTGAAGGGGTATGACGTGGAAATAGTGGAAATACATCACCGCTTCAAGAGGGATGCCCCCAGCGGGACCGCTTTGAAAGCTGCAGAGGTCGTCAGGAGTGTGATTGGCGAAAGAGCAACCGTTTTTGGCAGGGAAGGCGAAGCGTTAAGGGGAGACGAGATTGGTATTTTTGCAGTCAGAGGTGGAGACGTTGTGGGGGAGCACACCGTTTACTTCATCGGCATGGGCGAGAGGGTTGAGGTAACACACCGGGCCCAGAGCAGGGAGGCATTTTCCAGGGGTGCAATAAGGGCTGCCAGATGGATTGCTGGAGTTGACGAACCCGGCCTGTACGGCATGGACGACGTTCTGGGTCTCTGACTCACCTCTTTTTCACATCTCCAATCTTCTGGACAGCATCTCCAACAGCAAAATCTTATAAATTCTTTCCAGTCAGCTTTGGCTATGAACTGCAGACAGAACCGCGAGCAGAACACAGAAATTTCAGGGGAAGAAATGAAGGTCACCCCCTGGGAAGTTGAGGGAGTGATCGACTACGGCAGGCTCATTAAGGAGTTCGGGATGGAGGACTTCTCAGAACTGCTACCTCTCATAAAGAACCCCCACCCCCTCATGAGGAGGGGAATCATTTTCGGTCATCGGGATTACGGCAGGATAGTTGACGCCATGAACAGGGGAGAGCCCTTTGCGGTCATGTCGGGCTTCATGCCTTCAGGATTACCCCATCTCGGCCACAAAATGACCATGGACGAGATAATCTGGCATAACAGCCAGGGCGGCATGGCCTTCGTTGGAATTGCAGACATGGAAGCCCATGCTGTGAGAAACCTGAGCTGGGAAAAAACAAGGAAGATAGGGCTGGAGTACATCAAGGCCATAATTGCTCTGGGCCTGAACGAAAACAGCCTGATTTACTTCCAGTCTGCCCACCCTGCCGTCAAGGATTTGGCCTTTGAGCTGGGCATCGAGGTGAACTGGAGCGAGCTTAAGGCAATCTATGGCTTCAATTCAGAAACGAGCCTCTCAAAGATGATAGTTATAGCGGTGCAGGCAGCGGACATACTTCACCCCCAGCTGAAGGAGTACGGCGGGCCGAAGCCAACCGTTGTGCCAGTCGGAGCGGATCAAGACCCTCACCTGAGGCTCACCAGAGACCTTGCAGCAAGAGCCAACATATTTGCCCTGGAGAGGATCGACGGCGGAGCGAGGCTGAGGAGCAGGAAGGGCGAAGAGTATCTGAGCAGAGCCAAAGAGCATCTCGAGCTCGAGTTCGTTGAGTATGAGGGGCACCTCGACATAAAAGGGGATTATGCGGAGATTGAGAAGGAGGTTAGGGAGATTGAGCTGGAGCTTGGAGGCTTCGCCTTCATTCCTCCCGCATCAACGTATCACAAGTTCATCACAGGCCTTACGGGAGGGAAAATGAGCTCTTCGAAACCCGAAAGCTTCATATCTCTGCTCGAAAAGCCGGAAGAAGCGAAGAGCAAGGTCATGAAGGCGTTCACGGGTGGAAGAGCCACCGCTGAGGAGCAGAGGAGGCTGGGAGGTCAGCCAGAAATCTGCGTGGTGTTTGAGCTCTACACAATCCACCTGATTCAGGATGATGAGGGGCTGAAGGAGATCGAGGCTGCGTGCAGGGAGGGAAGGATGCTCTGCGGAAAATGCAAGGCCATGGCTGCGGAGATGATGGAGAACTTCCTGAAGGAGCTGCACGAGAAGATGCACGAGGCCGAGGCGAGGCTGGACATGTACAGCATTCTGATGTGAGGCATAATCAGGGTGATTTCATGTTCCGGGAATTCAGAAAACAGGTTATTGAAGCTCTGGGCTGTGAGGAGAGGTTTGTGAGGGAGAGCGAGCACGCTGACCTCGCCTACACGGGAGCCTTTAAGATTGCGAAGGAGGAGAAGAGGAGCCCGAAGGAGGTGGCTGAAGAAATTCTCTCGGGCCTGGCTTTAGAAAGCTACGACTACATCGGGAGCGCTGAGGCCGTCAACGGATACATAAACTTCAACGTCAGCTACGAGTTTCTTGAGGACACCGTAGAGCTCATCCTCGACGAGGACTGGAACTACGGAAGGCTGAAGCTCGGTGGAGAGGTGCTGATAGAGCACACCTCCGCCAATCCCGATGGCCCCCTCCACATCGGCCACATAAGGAACTCCATCATCGGCGACACTCTCGCAAGAATCTTCAGAAAGGCCGGCATAAGCGTCACAACCCACTACTACGTCAACGACATGGGGAGGCAGGTAGCTCTTGCTGTTCTCGG
>CAZHKD010000147.1:0-3845 GCA_964533255.1 uncultured archaeon
GAGATAGAGGGCTGGGACTCTCTGTCCGCATACATCAGGGAGCTCATCAAGAAAGGCCTCGCCAGCAAGGGGCTCCTTTCGATAGAAGGATGAACATAGAGGTCTGGAAGGGGTTATAGACCTTAGAGGAGGATAGCCCCGCGGGGATTCGAACCCCGGTCGCCGGCTCCAAAGGCCGGCATGATTGACCGCTACACCACGGGGCTTTAATGCTTCAGTGTAGTATAACAACTGCAAACATTTAAATTCTACGGCTCGTTGCCTCATCGGAGGTGGGATGTTGGAATGGTTTGAGAAATATTTCAGATTTTCAGAGCACGGAACCGACCTCAGAACAGAAGCTGTTGCTGGGCTTACAACCTTTATGACCATGGCATACATAATCTTCGTGAATCCCGCCATTCTAAGCGATGCCATTGGCAAAGAGGCTATACCAAGCTTGGTAACTGCAACTGCCGCATCAGCGGGAATCACAACGATCATCATGGGCCTTTACGCCAGAAAGCCCTTTGCCCTGGCTCCTGGCATGGGCCTCAATGCCTACTTTGCCTACGGTGTCGTGCTGGGAATGGGCTATCCATGGCAGGTTGCTCTTGCAGCGGTGTTCATAGAGGGTCTGATATTCATCGTCCTGTCGATAACACAGCTAAGGACCGCAGTCATCAACGCAATCCCGCTTAGCCAGAAGTACGCAATTGGAGCGGGTATCGGCCTCTTCCTCACCCTCATCGGGCTGAAATCGGCGGGCATAGTTGTGCCAAATGAAGCAACCATAATCGCATTAGGAACCCAGAACATGACCCAGCCATCCTTCTGGCTGGCGATATTCGGCGTGTTCTTCGCTGCATCTCTCATGGTTCGAAGAATCCCCGGAGCTCTGCTGATCTCCATCATAGTCACCACGATTCTGGCCATCCTCGTTGGAGCTACTTCTGCACCTGAGAAAATTCTGGAGTTTCCCACGGTAGAGCACACCCTATTCCAGATGGATCTGGCAGGGCTGCTCAATGTAGGGGCTATAGGCGTCGTATTTGCCTTCTTCATGGTGGACTTCTTCGACACTCTTGGAACCGTCGCCGGGCTGAGCGCAAAGGCAGGGTTTTTGAGGGAGGATGGCAGCATTCCCGATGCAGACAAGGTTCTCCTCACCGACGCTATCGGAACAACCTTTGGAGCAGTCATGGGCACTTCAACGGTAACGACCTACATCGAAAGCGCTGCGGGTATCGAGGAAGGAGGCAGAACGGGATTCGTGGCCCTTGTGGTGGGGGTTCTTTTCCTGATCGTTGGCCTCTTCGTTTCTCCAATCGCAGCCATCATCCCTGCTGCAGCCACAGCTCCAGCCCTGATCATCGTGGGCTTTCTGATGATGAGCGTTGTGAAGGAGATCGACTTCACAGACCTGACAGAGGCCATTCCGGCGTTTTTCGTGCTGGTAACCATTCCGTACACCTTCTCTATCGCAGACGGTATCGGTGCAGGCTTCATAAGCTACGCAGTGCTCAAGGTGATTGCAGGAAAGTGGAAGGAGGTGCACCCGCTTCTGTACGCTCTGGCAATAGTCTTTGCCGCCTACTTCCTGTACCTCGGCGACATTATAAGTCTCTAGTCTCTAAAAGCTGATGAACTTGAAGGGATGAAAGCTTAAATAACTCAACACCCATCCTTTTTTGCCGATGATGAATGATGGGCGAACTGAAAAGTGATGACAAGGGAGAGTCTGAGGCGTCTTTCTATGCTTTTTCCTCAATTTAAGCAGTTTAACCACAACCCTTATATTTTCATAGTTCGTCCTTTTGGAGGGCACCTGTGGCGAGTATAAGATTAATTCGTGATGGTAGGGTGCTGGCTGAGAGAAAGCTTCTTGAGACCTCTTTCGACTATCACGAGGTTATCAGTGCTATATCTTCTGCTGCCAGCAATGGTGGAGCAGTTGAAGCCGATGAGGCGTTCTGGTGGTTTTTTCTGAGAAATCCAGAGATGCTGGAGGGATGCGTACTGGAATGCGTGAGCAATGGTGAAAAAATCAGATTAAGGGTTGCTGGAGCTGGTGAGAGACGCCATAAAGTCCTGAGATGAGGAAATGGCAACGCGGAAAACGTTTTCCATGTGGTGGATAGCATAGCTGAAATCGTGATCGTTGAGAGCAGCGGTGCAGTCCTTCAGAACCTCCACTTCATACCCCCTCAGCACAGCATCTCCTGCGGTGTGGAGGACGCAGATGTTGGTGAGGACTCCTGTTATGTACAGCTTCTTCACTCCGAGTTCCCTCAGTGTCAAATCCAGATCGGTTCCGAAAAAAGCAGAGTACCTCCTTTTCTTCACGAAGTAATCTGTATCCTCTGCCCCAAGCTCGTCAATTACTTCTGCTCCCTCACTTCCCGCTATGCAGTGCGCTGGCCATATCCTGAATTCCACGTCATCCTCGCGATGCCAGTCTTGGGTGAATACAACCGGGATATTATTTTGCCTTGCTGCCTTTATGAGCTCTGCCAGAGGCTCAAAAATTGATTTTACATGATCTCCCGCATAGAGTGCGCCGTCAGCATAGCAGAAGTCCTTCTGCATGTCAACAACAACCAGCGCTTTCATGAACACATGTTCGATTTGGAAGATTAAAATTTTGTGGATTAGGGATTATGGTTCCGAAGAACCTGCACTTCTTTCAGAAAGAAATTTTGACTTGCACTCCTCACTGCAGAAAAGGTGGTCCTTTAGACCTTTTTCCAGAACCACTGGATTTTTCGTTATTTTACCGCACATTTCACACTTGTACTCAACGTCGAACATTGGGTAGATATTCCTCCTTTCATCTTTTATAACGCCAAGCACCGGCAGAAATTCCAGCACGTCAAGCTTTGTCTGAATCTCATCGGCAAACTTCCTCAGGTCTTCCAGATCGCAGAAAGTTAGCTTTACAAGATATCTGTCGCCCATCACCCTCACTATCCAGTCCACGTTGTTGTCAGCCACAAGCTCCTCCACCATTTCTTCATTGCATTTAATCAGAAGGGCAAGCTGGTTGAGTCTTTTCCTTGGACATGCGCCAAGTTTGATAGTGAATTTAGTGATAATCCCCGTTTTAACGAGATTTTCCAGCTTTTTCTTTACAGTTGGACGGCTGAGGCCGCACGCTTCAGCCAGCTCTGAAATCGTTGCTCTGGAGTTCTTCCGCAGTGCAGCGATTAGCCTGATGTCTGCCTCATCCAGCACCTCCATAAATGAAAAATAATTGCTCACTTATTAATCTTTTCTATTATATCTTATAAAAATAAACTTACAAAATCGTATAGTTGAAAGATATTTTTTCAGTCGTTTTGTCATATTCTAATTTCAGCCCACTTTTCAGGAGTTTCATATACTCTCAGCCTCACAACGTTCAGGCCTTTCTGCTTCAGCTCTTCAAAAATTTTCAGACACATGTTCTCGCAGGTGGGATTCTCCAAGTAGCGATTGAGCAGGTTGTGGTCGTATTTGTCAATAACGCCCTTCACGACAGCCTCTAGATCACTGAAATCCATTATCATCCCTTTCCTCAGCTCACCTGACACCTCCACCTCAACCCTGTAAGTGTGGCCATGCACATTCCCGCACTTTTCGTGGCCTGGAATGTAGTGGGCAGCATCAAAAGTTATGGATATGCAGATCGTCAGCATCACATCACCCCCAGATACTTGTGGACTTGAGGAATTATCCTCACGTCGTGCTCGATCCTCTTCTGCAGCTCCATCAGCTCCTTTAAATTTTTCGCTCCGAAAACCGGCTGGAGAACGATTGAGCAAACGTAATTTCCAATCTGCTCAGAAATCCAGAGGACTTCATCGGAAGAGAATTTCTCAGGAACA
>CAZHKD010000148.1:0-3813 GCA_964533255.1 uncultured archaeon
AGCCAAAACAAAAGAGTCAAATAACATCCTTGCGACTTCCTGGCATGGAGAGATACGGCTTCATCATGCTGCTTTTATCCATTTTAATATCCCTGGCTCTCCTTAAGGGGTGGATGCCTTGAGCGAGAGGCTGGAATTCGACGAGAACGATTCGGAGAATGCGGGGAAGGCGGAGAATGCAGATAAGGACGGCCTTGAAAGGAGGCTCGAAGAGATAAGGTCCCACTTCGGAGACCTGATAACCGACGAAGCGGCAAAACTTCTGGCGGAGTACTCCCTGGGAATTCTTCACGTGACGAAGGTAAGCGAGCTGAAAGAGAGAAGGGGAAAGGTTCTTCTGGAAGGAATCGTGGAAAATCCGAGAGCGGGAGAGAAAGCTGGAAGCTTCATTCTCAAGGATGACAGCGGTGCTGTCAGGGTCGTGCTCTGGAACGACGCCGTCGAGCTGCTTAAAACTGGAGACGTTGCTTCTGGTGACTCAGTCAGGGTCAGGGGAGTTGTGAAGGGCGAAGAGGTCTTCGTCAGGGACGCATCGGATGTGGAGGTTCTCAGCTTCGCTGGCGAGGAGGTTGAGGGCGTCGTTCTCGCCTGTTCCAGGGTGGGAAGGCAGCACAACGTGGCCTTTTACACAGACGAGCTCGAAATCCTCTCCTCCCCATTTCCCATCCCCGAACCCCTGCCTGCCAGGGTTTCAGCAGTCGTAACAGACAAATTCATCAGAAGCGTCGATGCCATAGAGCCTGTGGAGTTCAATTTTTCATTTACACCCATCAGGAAAATCGTTCCGCTGCATTCCTGCAACATCAGGGGATTCGTAACGGGAATCGGCGAGGAAAGGGCTGTCAGAGGAGGAAAAAGCCTGGTCACCGAGCTTGTGATAAGCGACGGGGAGGACAGCGTAAGGGCGGTTTTCTGGGATGACGCTGCAAAGCACGTCAGAAAGGTTGCTCCAGGGGATGTGCTGGAGATATACAACGGCTACGCAAAGATAGGGAGGGATGGAGAGATGGAAGTGAACGTTGGCTTCAGTTCGGCCATCAGGATTGTTAAGAGCCTCTTTTGATTTTCTGGAGGTTCACGTTTCCGCCACCTCGCCGCATATGTCCTCCACAGCCTCGATCAGCCTGTTGTTTTCCTCCTCTGTGCCCACGGTGATTCTGACATGAAGCCCATTTAAGCCCATAAGTCCGGTTACGTCCCTGACTATTATGCCCCTCTCCAGCAGCCTGGATGCAAGTTCAGCGAAGCCATGTCTGCACAGCAGAAAGTTGGCATCCGAAGGATAAATCCAGAAGAATCTAGAAAGCTCCCTCCTGAGCCTTTCTCGCTCCTTCAGAATTCTTTCCCTGATTTCCATGAAGTAGTCCACGCGTTTCAGAGCGGCAATAGCAGCGAGATATGCGGACTGAGAAATCGAAAAGGGGCTCCTGATTTTTTCAAGTGCCGACGCCATCTCCTGGGACGCTACCGCATACCCCACTCTGAGTCCTGCAAGGCCGAAGAACTTGGAGAACGTCCTGAGAACTATCAGCTTTTCGTGGTTCTCCACCAAATCCACGCAGCTTTTGCCTGAGAACTCCACGTAAGCCTCATCCAGAACAACGTAACCCTTAAAGCTCTCCAGAATCTCCTCCACAACCTTTCTTTCTATCGCGTTCCCTGTGGGGTTGTTGGGCGAGCAAAGGAAGAGCAGCTTTCCGTCTGGCAGCCCAGGCTGAACTCTGTAGCCCTCAAACTCCGGAAAGATGATGCTTGCGTCCCTCAGCATGGAAGCCAGTGCGTAGTAGCTGTAGGAGGGCATCGGAATGACGACTCTGTCGAGAGGCTCAACCACCGCATCGACCACGAGCTTTATCAGCTCGCTTGCCCCTGCAGCCGGGACAACGCTCTCCGCAGAACATCCGATGTACTCTGCTATTCCCTCCTTCAGCTCCCGGTATCCGGGATGGGGGTACCTGCTGGCAACCTCAACGCTCTTCTTTATGGCCTCAACAACCTCCTGAGGGAGAGGATACGGGTTCTCGTTGGAGGCGAGCTGGATTATGCTCTTTCTGTCAAACCTTGTGACAAGGTCTTCCGGAAACAGACCCGCATCATAGGGATTGATTATCCTGACTACCGGACGCATAAAATTTTCAAAATAAAAATAGATTTAAGGGTTTCTGTCAGCCTCTACTCAGCTTCAAATTCCTTCTTCAGCTTCTCAACCCAGCTTTCAAGCTCGTCGAGCTCCACGAACTTGAACTCCTTCTCGCCAACCCCGGCAAGAGCCCAGAAAAGCCTGGCAACAACTGCCATGAGCTTTCCTGCGTATCCAGGGCTGTGTGGAAGGAGAGCAGCAGCGAGATCCCCCAGCTCTTCAAGCTTGGCCTTGTCAAGCTCTCCAGCCTTCTCGCTTGCCACTCCCAGAACCGTTATGCCGCTTCCCAGAACCTTCTCCCTCATTGCATAGTACTTGGCAGCCTCGCTGGTTATGCGATGAACACCCAACTCTAACACCTCCTTTTTCATTTAGATGTCCAGGTATTTCATTATTTCCCAGGGCGTGATGTACAGGCAGTACTGGTTCCACTCGTCAATCTTCAGCCCCATGAATGCGTCGAAGATGTGGCTGCCGAGGGTACGCTGCAAAACCTCATCGCTTGCAAGATGGTCTATGGCATCTCTCAGAGTTGTCGGAAGCTCGCCAATTCTGTATTCTCTCTTCTTCGCCTCAGTCAGCTCGTAGACGTCTTCCATGACCGGGTCTCCCGGGTCGATCTTCTTCTTGATGCCATCCAGACCAGCAGCAACCATGGCTGAGAAGGCAAGGTACGGGTTTGCGCTGGGGTCAGCGCCTCTGTACTCAACCCTGATGGCCGACGGCTTCCTGTGGTACATGGGAACCCTGACCAGAGCACTTCTGTTTCTCGGGCTCCAGCAGATGTAGATAGGTGCCTCGAATCCCGGCACGAGGCGCTTGTAGGAGTTCACGGTTGGAGCGCAGAGGGCCGTAAGGGCTCTGGCATGCTCAAGCAGACCTCCGATGTAGTATCTGGCCTTCTGGCTGAGCATGAATTCGTCATCCGGATCGGCGAAGATGTTCGTCCCCTTGAACGGCTCACCCTCCCAGAGGCTCTGGTGAGTATGCATGCCACTGGCGTTGTCCAGATAGAGCGGCTTGGGCATGAAGACTGCCATTAAACCGTACATGGAAGCGATGTTCTTGGCTGCGAACTTGTACAGGAAGAACGCGTCGCTTACATCAACAAGCTGCTTAGGCTTGAAGTCAAGCTCTACTTGCCCAGCTGTAGCAACTTCGTGGTGGTGGTACTCAACCTCAACGTCAAGCTGCTCCAGGTAGTAAACCAGCTCGTTCCTGTACTCCACGGTGGTGTCCTCAGGAGGCGCTCTGAAATAGCCCTCCTTGGGCCTGATTATGAATCCTCCAGGCGTTGTTTCGGGGCTTCTCGGCATTACCCTTGGCGGACCCCAGGAATCTCCAGCACCGCCGTTTGGCGAGACCCAGAAGTCCCAGGTGAGGTTCGTCGGGTCGACGCTTTCAAAGACGAAGAACTCAATTTCCGGCCCGAATATGGCTGACAGTCCCTTGTCAGAAAGCTCATCCATCACCCTCTTCGCCACGTATCCCCTCGGGTCACAATCTGCAACGCTCTCGCCCCACGCCTCATAAACGTCTCCGAACATTATTGCCGTCTTCTGCACGGGGTCATCTATCCAGGGCACCACCTTCAGCGTCGATGCGTCCGGCATCCATACCATGTCGCTCTGCTCGATGGTCTTGAAGCCCCTGACAGATGAACCGTCAAAGCC
>CAZHKD010000149.1:0-3721 GCA_964533255.1 uncultured archaeon
AATCTCACCTCCTCTGTTTATCATAAATTTTAGTGAAAAATGAAGTTGTTAAGGGTTGTGGAGTGTTGAGCTGTGGTGTGTTGACAAGTATCGCACATGATGTTTTACAGGCCAAATTCGCTAACTGAGCCTTGGCAAAAATTCCAGCAAAATTCGCCAATCCCAAAGTTTTTTATTCTTCCTTTCTTCTTTCAACTGGGAGGTTGAAACATGGAGATGAGGATAGGTGAAGCGCTTATAGGCGAGGGTTATGAGGTTGCCCACGTCGACCTCATGATCGGTGACAGAGACAGCCCCGTTGCGTCTGCCTTTGCAAATGCCCTCAGCCAGCTCTCTGCTGGGCACACGCCTTTGCTTGCAGTCATAAGGCCGAACCTCATAACAAAGCCCCCTGCCGTAATCATCCCGAAGGTTACAGTAAAGGACATGCATCAGGCTGAGCTCATTTTTGGTGTCGCCCAGATGGCTGTTGCGAAGGCCATAGCAGATGCTGTGGAAGAGGGAGTAATCCCTCGGGAAAAGGCTGATGACCTTCTCGTCATTGTAAGCGTATTCATCCATCCAAAGGCCAGAAACAAGCACAAGGTCTTCTACTACAACTACGGGGCCACCAAGCTGGCTTTGCGCAGGGCCATGCAGGGCTTTCCGGATGTTGAAACGGTTCTTTACGAAAAGGATCGCAGTGCTCACCCGCTTGCCGGCAGGAGGATGACGAAGCTGTGGGATCCGCCGTACCTCCAGGTTGCCATCGACATACCGGACATCGAGGAGGTGAAGAGGGTCATGAGCCTGATACCGGACAGCGACCACATAATCTACGAGGTGGGAACTCCTTTGGCCAAGAGATATGGAGCGGAGGTAATACTGGAGCTCAGGGAGATCAAGCCCGGCTCTTTCTTCGTTCTCGACCTGAAAACCCTGGACACGGGAAATCTTGAAGCCAGGATGGCTGCTGATGCAACGGCTAATGCCGTCGTCATATCGGGCCTGGCACCAATCCAGACGGTTGTGAGGGCGGTGAAGGAGGCGGAGAAAACGGGAATTTACAGCATCATCGACATGCTGAACGTTGAAGACCCGGTGGAGAGACTTCGTAAAATTGTGGAGGCAGGCGTGAAGCCGGATGTGGTGGAACTGCACAGAGCAATAGATGCTGAGGGCGTGGCGGAGCCTCCGTGGAAGCTGGCAGGGAAGATTAAGGAATTCGGAGTTCTGGTCGCTGTTGCTGGCGGTTTAAGGCCTGAGAACATGGAGGAAGCTGTTAAGGCTGGAGCGGACATCCTCGTGGTTGGAAGAGCCATAACGAGAGCAAAGGACGTGGAGGGGGCTGCAAGGAGGTTTCTCAACTACATGAAGCCCGACACCGACCAGTTCCGGATAATGACTGATTTCTGATTTATTACCGGCAGTGGGGTGATAGATTTGGGGAAAGATAGAGGTGTGGTTATAATAAATTTTAAGGCCTATAAGGAGGGTTTTGGGGAGAATGCGCTGAAACTCGCAAAAATAGCGGAAGACGTGGCCTCAAGGGTGGACGATTATGTGGCAATAGCCCCCAACTATCTTGACCTGACCACCATAATCAATAGTGTGAACATCGACGTTTACGCCCAGCATGTGGATGCTGTTGGCTACGGCAGCCACACCGGCAGGGTGACGGCGGAGATGATAAAGGAGAAGGGCGTGAAGGGCAGCCTCATCAACCACAGCGAGCGCCGCTTAAGGCTTGCGGACATCGATTTCCTTGTTTCGAAGTTCAGGGAGCTTGGCCTCACAAGCGTTGTATGCACCAACAACGTGGCAACAACCGCCGCTGCAGCTGCCTTATCTCCAGACTTCGTTGCAGTTGAGCCACCAGAGCTCATAGGGAGTGGAATTCCCGTTTCGAAGGCCGAGCCGGAGGTTGTTGAGAACTCTGTCAGGGCGGCGAAGAACGTGAACAGCGACGTGAAGGTTCTCTGCGGTGCGGGGATAGGCAGGCACGAGGACTACGTGACTGCCATGGAGCTTGGAGCTGATGGCGTACTGCTTGCAAGTGGAGTTGTGAAGGCTGAAGACGTGAGGGCTGCGCTTGAGGAGCTCCTGGGCCTGAGATGATTGATGTTAAATTCAGCCAGGGGGGCAAAAATCTTGTTCGACAGAAAGTCAAGGCTCATGCTCATGCTCGGAGTCCTCAACGACTGCTATGGTGACGTCAGAACGGCGGTAATCAATCTCTCCGACTTCATCGGCACCCATCCCGAGTTTCGGGAGATCGACGAGATGGGTGTGAGGGAGGTGCTGGAGGATGCCAGAAGGCTGGAGGAGAAGATACTCAGGGTGATGGATGAGATAAAAAAGGAGATTTACTCCGAATAGCCTCATCTGGCTTTTGGCTTGATGGCTTTCTCCGGACAAATGGTTGCACAGACCCCGCAGCCGGCGCAGAGCACCTCGTCGATTCTCGTTTTTTTACCCCCGTACTCAATGTATATCGCCGGGCAAGTAAATTCTGCGACGCACTTCATGCATCCGTTACAGTCATCTGTAACGTGGAAGGGCGTGATTCTGATTCCCTTCCTCTTTCTTTCTCTCGTCCACAGAATTGCGCACTTCTGGCGGGCTATGATGACGGCAACGCCTTGGTGACTCAGGGCTCTTCGCAGGGCATCCTCCATCTTTGGGATGCTGTACGGGTTCACAACCTCAACGAAGTCAACGCCTATTCCCCTCACGACGTCCTCTATCCTGACCGTCCTGCCCTTCTCTCCGCAGCCCTTAACGCCCGTCCCCGGATGAGGCTGGTGCCCCGTCATGCCCGTGGTGGAATTATCCAGTATCACCAGAACAAACCTGTTGCCGTTGTAAACGGCGTTTATCAGGGGCGGAATGCCGGCATGGAAGAAGGTTGAGTCGCCGATGGTGGCGATGACTGGCTGCTTCAGGAAGTAGCTCAGGCCGTTGGAAACTCCGACGCCTGCACCCATGCATATGGTTATGTCAACCGCCTCAAGGGGCCTGTTGATGCCCAGGGTGTAGCAGCCGATGTCGCTGGGCATGGAAGCGTCGCCCACCTCGTTTACAACCTTCCTTATGGCGTAGAAACTTGCAGTGTGGGGACAGCCGGGGCAGAGGACTGGAGGGCGTGGTGGAGCGAGTTTCGCAATTTCTGCAGCTTTCTGAAGGACTTGGCTGTAGTCTACGGAGGATTTAATGCCTAAAAACCTCGCGATCCCCTCTTCAACCCTTGAAACGTTGTTCTCGTAGTGCATGGGGAAAATGCCATTCGTCTTGCCCGCAACCTCAACGCCGTACTCAGCAGCCATCGCCCTGACGTGGGTCTCAAGGTAGGGGTCAACCTCCTCGACCACAGCAACAGAGTCGAGCTCCGAAATAAACTCTGCTATGAGCTTTTCCGGAAGGGGATACATGGATGAAATCTTCAGGACAGGAAGGCTGACGTTAAGCCTCTTCAAAGCCTCCTTCACGTAAACGTAGCTCAATCCGCTGGCTATGATGCCTCTGCTACCTCCATCCCCCTCCACCCGGTTTATCGTGGACTTCGAGAAGTAATCCTGCAGCTTCTCGAGCTTTTTGAAGAGGAGCGGCTTGAGCTGCCTCGCGTGGGCTGGAAGGATAACGTCGGTTTTTGGGTTACGCTGCCAGTCCACCTTTTCCATCCTCTTTTCGGGAATCTCGCCCAGCTCAACTATGCCGCTGGCATGGTTGAGGCGGGTAACGG
>CAZHKD010000150.1:0-3711 GCA_964533255.1 uncultured archaeon
GGAATTGTGTCTGGAAAGTGGGTCCTCTGGCTTGCAATTGGTTTCATAGCGCTTCTACTGATATGGATTGGCCGGGTGTGGCGCTACAGAACTACTGGACAGCACAATAATGTCACGCGATAGGTACATTAAGTCTGTTGGAGTGTTAAAAGGTGAAGAACGGGAAAAATGATTAGATTATGCTCTTAAAGTCCGGTGGGCACCTCGATGAACTCCACTTCAAGGCCGAGTTTATCTGCAACCACCATCATCAGCGCCTTTATTCCAGGTGTTTCACTCCTGTAATGGCCCAGAAATATGACGCTGATGTTTCCTTCCTTTGCAATGTGGTAAGCAGAATGCTCTGCTTCCCCTGTTATCAGCAGATCCACGCCTTTTTCAACAGCCTCGGGCAGGGAAAATGCTCCTCGGCCTGAGACTGCTGCCACCTTTCTCACGACGTCATCACCGAATTTCAGGTAACCTGTCTCACCAAACTTCTCTTCTAGAACTTCCAGTATTTCATCGAATTCCTTTTCAGCCTTTCCAGCATATCCAATGGCCTCGCTGCCATGATGTCCGAAGGGCTCTTCAGGCTCGACTCCAACACTTCTAAGAATCATGGCGTTGTTTCCTATCTCTGGATGCGCATCCAGCGGGAGATGGGCCGTGTAAAGAGAAAGTTCGTTTTCCAGAAGGAACCGGAGCCTCTGCTGGATGATACCCTTTACGCTGCTTATGCTACCCCAGATTATTCCGTGATGGGTTACAAGCATGTCAGCACCAGCTTCGACGGCCAGAAGAAATGCGTCCAGAGAAGCATCTACTGCAAAGGCCACCTTCTCAACTTCCCTGCACCCTTCAACCTGAAGTCCGTTGCTTGCCTCTCTGAAAGCGGATATGTTCAGATACTCATCCAGAAACGATACGATCTCAGAAAGCTCCATGAGTGAACTGGTAAAATGGTGGTTATAATTTTTGTGACTGTTTTGACTTTCCCCGACTTTTCTGCCTATTTAAACTGTTCCTGTTATTTCCCGGATTACCAGCTCTACTTTATCCAGACCCTTCGCCCCTCTTCGATGAAAATTATTCTCGCTCCATTTTTGCTCAGAATGTCTCCACTTCTTTCCAGATGCTTGGCTGAGAATATTGCGATAAGAGCATCGTTTATGTCTTCTTGGCTTTTCATGGCTTCTTTGCCTTTCTGAATAACCTCAAGATAGAGGTCATCCAGCAGATCATCCTTCTCTACCAGCTTCTCTCTCAGACTTTCCGTGTTTCCCTCCAGCGCATCGGCAACGATATCGAACATTTCCAGCAGAGTTTTCTGCATGAGCTTCAGCTCCTCTTCAGCAATTTTTTTCTTCACTCTGAACTCAGCTATTTTATCCGCGAGATCTGTAATCCGCTCGTAGTTTGCTGACATCCTCATAATGCTGGCCACGAAGCGGAGATCTCTGGCAACAGGCTGGTACAATGCGACGGCCATCAGGCAATCGTTATCGACGTCTGTGTTGAGCACATCAGCTTCCTTTTCTATCTCCGAAACTTCCTTTCTTTTCTCCTCGTCCCCATACATGGCATCGAGACACAGGCTCATGGCATCCTTTGCCATCTCGTGAAGTTTGAGAATCTCGTCCTTAATCTTATCGAGTTTTAAATCAAGGGCCTTCATCTTCATTCCTCCTTTACATTTTTTATTTTCAACTCTTCACATCAATCTGCACGCTCTCCAATCTTCTTTAAGAGGTCTTTAACCTTCATCTCTATTTCATTAAAAGCCATCTCATAAATCTCCCTCGACTTTCCCTTTGGGTCTTCAATGTGCCACCTCTCAACGTTTGGATGAGGGATGTTCACACAGCCCGCCTCATCGCAAACAGTTACAACGAGCTGGTAGTCTTTCAGCTGAACATCCTGAAGACTTACCGGCTTCGCCTTTTCACATCTGCATCCTCTGCTCACTATCACATCTACAGCTACTGGGTCGAGCTCTTCAGCAACCTCAATTCCGGCACTCTCAGCCCTCCATGTTTTTGCGAGATTGTTGAATATCGCTTCGGCCATCACGCTTCTGCAGGTGTTGTGGATGCACACGAAAAGCACCTTCTTCTGGCTCATCCGATCCTCCCCGTAAGATACGCTTCGGTGAGCTCCTCCTTCGGGTTCTCGAACACCTCTGCTGTTTTGCCGAACTCGACCAGCTCTCCCATCCAGAAGAAGGCCACGTAATCACTCACTCTTCCAGCCTGCTGAATGTTGTGGGTGACGATGACGACTGTGTAGCTCCCCTTGAGGTCCACCAGCAGGTCCTCGATTTTCACAGCCGAGATCGGATCAAGAGCTGAGGTGGGCTCGTCGAAGAGTATGACTTCCGGATTAGTTGCTATGGCTCTTGCGATGCAGAGCCTCTGCTGCTGACCCCCGCTTAAACTGGTTCCCGGCATGTTGAGCTTGTCCTTCACCTCATCCCACAACGCTGCCTTTTTCAGGCTATCTTCCACAACCCTGTCCAAAGTTTCTTTGTCCCTGACTCCATTTAGCCTGAGGCCTATGGCGACGTTATCGTAAATGCTCATTGTGGGGAAGGGGTTTGGCCGCTGGAAGACCATCCCAATTTTTCTCCTCACCTCCACGGGGTCCATGCTGAAAACGCTTTTGCCATCAAGCAGAATTTGGCCCTCAATCCTCGCATCACTCCTGAGCTCGTGGAGCCTGTTAAGACAGCGAATAAACGTGCTCTTACCACATCCGCTGGGGCCGAGAATTGCAGTTATCGTGTTCTCCCTGATCGTGAGGTTGATGTTTTTAAGGGCGTGAAATTCACCGTACCACGCGTTTAGGTCTTTTACGACGATTTTATCCTTCACGTTCGCTTCACCTCCTCCTCAGCTTGTACTTCGTTATCATATTGATTGTCAGAACAGCAATCATCAGGACAAGTGAAGCTCCCCACGCCTTGCGGTGCCAGTCGGGGTAGGGAGAGATGGCATAGACGTAAATCATCAAAGGAAGGGCTGAGACCGGCTCCAGAACGCTCCCGGCAAAATTTGGATTGCCGAAGGCCGTGAAGAGCAGCGGAGCCGTCTCTCCCGATATCCTCGCAACCGTCAGAAGAACTCCTGAAGCGATTGCTGGCATGGCGGTGCGGAGCACTATGCTGGTCACGACCCTCCAGTGCCTGACTCCCAGACTCAGGCCAGCCTCTCTGATGTCTGCGGGAACGAGCTTCAGCGCCTCCTCCATGGTCTTGACCATCATGGGGACTGCAAGAACGCTAAGCGCAAAGGCTCCGGCTAAGGCTGAGAACCCGAATTTTGTTACAAGGAGGGTGTAGGCGAAGACTCCGGCAACTATGCTCGGCGTTCCCATGAACGTGTCGTTCAGCAGCCTTATTAAATCCCTCAACCTGCTTTCCGGGAATTCTGACAGGTATATGGCCGTCAGCAGCGCCGCTGGTATGCTGATGAGCATCGTAAGGGCTACGAGAATCGCCGTCCCCTGAATGGCGTTTGCCACTCCTCCGCCCTCCTCTCCCGGGGGCTTTGGCAGAGAAACAAAGAATTCCAGCGTTAAAGACTGGGCGCCGTTTATGACGGTGGTGGCTATTATGTGCAGCAGCGGAATTGTGATTACCACCAGACTGAGGATGCAGTAAACTGTCAGAGCATTGTCCTTCAGCTTTCTTGCTGCCATTTCCACACTATCATCCTCCCTACAAGGTTTACG
>CAZHKD010000151.1:0-3638 GCA_964533255.1 uncultured archaeon
ATAAGGGCAGGAATTCTCAGGAAGTGGCAAAATATTTCGAGAGCAGTTGCTGATGCCGTTAAAACCCACCCGTTCCTGCTGGATTACGCAAGAGAGGTTAAAGCAGCCAAGCTCGAGGTTGCATCAAATTACGATTACTGGATTGACAGGGCTGTCAGGGCTCTTGAAGATGCCGCCAGGAAAGCCAAAGGCAGATGCCACGTTCACCATGCAAGAGATGGAGGCGAGGCAAGGAAAATCGTTGGCGAGATTGCTGGGAGGGGGAAAGTAATCGTCAAGACCAAATCCATGGTTACAGAAGAGATTGGACTGAAAAGATTCCTTCACGAGCTTGGAAATGAGGTGTGGGAGACTGACCTTGGAGACTTCATCGTCCAGCTTGCAAACGACAGGCCCATGCACCTCATAGCTCCGGCAATCCACTATTCAAAGGAGCAAGCAGCAGAGATTCTGGAAAAGGTTGGTGTGAGGGGTGAATCTGTTGATGAGCTGGCAGAAGGTGTTCGAAAATTCATGAGGGAGAAGTTTCTTGCTGCTGACATCGGCATCTCAGGCTGCAATGCCTTCTCTGCCGAGACAGGGAGAATCTTTCTTGTGGAGAATGAGGGCAACATAAGGCTCTCAACCACCCTGCCTGAAAAATACGTTGCCATCGTGAGCATAGACAAGATACTGCCCGGTGACGGGCTCTGCCTGAAGTCCGTGCTGGTTCAGTCTGCCTTCGCAGGCACCTTTCCGCCATCCTACATCAACATCAACCAGCCGGGCAGTCAGGAGATGCATGTTGTCTTTCTGGACAATGGAAGGAGCGATGCTCCGGAATTCGCCAGAGAGCAGCTTGCATGCGTAAGATGCGGGAGGTGCCAGACGGAGTGCCCGGTTTTCCAGATGCTGGGGAATTACTGGGGGAGCATTTACGGCGGGCCAATGGGGATCGTGCTGAGCTACATCATCACCCGCAACACCGGCATTGAGGTTTTCCTCTGCTGCCTCTGCGGGAAGTGCAGGGAAGTGTGTCCCATGGAGATAGACCTGCCCTCCATTATCAGAGAGCTGAGGAAAAGATGGTTTGCGGAAAAGAGTTAGATGCGTTACAAATCCCTGCTCTTCAGAACTCTGACGTGCTTTTCTGCAATCCTGTAAAGCCTCCCGTCATCTGTAACAAGGGTCAAATCATTTTCGAGGGCGAGATGAAGGTACGAAGCATCGTAGAAAGTTAAACCTTCATTAATCGCAATCTTTAAGGCTTTTTCTGGCTCCGACGTTTCGAGTTTCTCAAGGTTTTTCAGAACTTCATGCAGCACACTCAGTGCTTTCAGCCCTTCTTCCACGCTGAGTTTCTTCCTCTGGTAAACCTGCTTCCAGACTGCATTTCCAATTTCGTAAATTGCCAGGCTTGAAGTAAAACCCTGAAGCTTTTCCACATCTCCTCTGCTGCTGAGGTTTATTATGGCTGAAGCGTCAAAGAGGTGCTTTTTCATCATTTTTCCTCCCTGCTCTCTCTAACTGCAGAAACCCACTCCTCCTCGCTGACCTTCTTCAGGATTTCTTCAGCCTCCTTCAGCCTCTTTTTGAGCATTTCCATTTTCTTTTCCCTTATGCTTTCCTCCACCGCTTTTCTTATGACCTCCGAGGGTTTAATTCCGAGCTTATCCATCTCCTCTTTCAGCTCTTTTCTGATTCTTGCAGAGATTGTTACGTAATCCATATCTTGTATTACAGTTTTGTATTAATAAAATTTACTACGCCTAACAATCAAGAGGGTTCAATCAGAATTCGTCAAAAATACCAGAAAACTTTATCCCCGTTCAGCCCCAATAAATCCTCGTGGTCAGGGGGCTGGAGAGGTACGAAGCAATAAACCGCGGCGAGGCAGTAGCCAAATTCCAGATAGTCAGGAGAATGGAGGTTGATGGACTTCGGGAGTTGCTGGACAGCGGTGAGAAGGGTGAGGGTCGTCTGGAGACGCTGTGGGAGCTGCACGGGCAGTACAAGAAAGAGTTCGCCAGATTGCTGAAAGAAGAAGGGAATAACCCCGAATTCCTGAATACTCCTACTGCTTCTCCTTCTTTCCTCCAGCTCAAACTTGCTCTGCTCAAAGAGATGCTGAAAAGCTGCAACTTCTGCGAGAGGCGGTGCGGAGTTAACAGATACGAGAAAGTCGGCTTCTGCAGGTGCGGCGTAACGAGTTTTTACAGCAGCGAGTTCCTCCACTTCGGCGAGGAGCCTGAGCTCGTGCCTTCCCACACCATCTTCTTCAACCGGTGCACCTTTGCCTGCGTCTTCTGCCAGAACTTCGACATAGTCTACAGGAATGATGCCAGAGCTGACCCTGAAGAGCTTGCCAGGATAATAGACGTCAGATTCAGGCAGGGAAGCAGGAACGTGAACTTTGTTGGGGGCAACCCTGATCAGCACGCCCACACCATTCTGGAAATCCTCAGCAGTGTGGAGTCAAACGTTCCGGTTGTCTGGAACTCCAACATGTACCACAGCACCGAGCTGCACGAGATCATAGAAGACATTGTGGATGTCTGGCTCGGAGACTTCAAGTACGGCAATGACGAGTGTGCGAAACATTACAGCAACGTCAGAAACTACTGGGAGGTTGTTACCCGCAACTTCGCGATGGCAGATAAGACGGGGGAGCTTCTGATCAGACACCTTGTAATGCCGGGGCACATCGAGTGCTGTACAGCGAAAATCGTGGAGTGGGTGGCAGAGAACCTCGGCAGGGAGGTTCGGTTCAACCTGATGTTCCAGTACTACCCAACCTTCAAGGCCTACGAGTATCCTGAAATCGCGAGAAGGCTGAGCGGGGCGGAGATGAGGAGAGCCATGGAGGTTGCGTCTTCAAAGCTCACCAACCTCGTTTAGTGCTAAATCATCAGGGCTCGATTACCCTGATATCTGTCAGCTCCTCAATCGCCACAGCCTTTTCCAGAATTCCACTGTCGAAAGTTGCGAATTCGTCAACCCTGTATCCATTCAACCTGAGGTTCCATGCGTTGCTCAAGTGCAGCAGGTCCAGGGTTCTTAGCTTCAATTGTGGTGCGAGTGTGAATGCGAGCTTGACTTCAGCCGGGACTTCCCCAAATATGGTGACTTCTCTGTCAAAAGAATAGACGAGTCTTAACCCGTACTTTTTCATACTCAATCTTGCGATGACTGCTGGTAAGTCTTTTTCATCAATCTCTACTTCAAATCGAGATATTAATCCAGCAGAATTCCTTGAAACCACTGAGAACACTTCCGCCAGCACCAGAGGAGAGATTATCTTCTCTTTCTCTCTTGAAAGGAATTTACTTGCGTCCCTGTTTCTTCTATCGCCTCCATCGACGGCTGCCACTATTACGCTAGTGTCAATGTACACTACCACCTGTCTCTCACCTCTTCAAGTGACTTTCTCAGCACTCCACCAAAGTCAAGCTCGGAATCGATTATTCTGTCGACAATCTCGTCAATTTTTTTAAGGTATTCAATTTCAGCTTCTGCTCTCTCCATCCCATATTCGATTATTTTTCTCAGGGCTTCGCTCCTGTTCTTATAAATGCCAGCCTTGACTAACAAGTCAAGATCTTTTAATTTTTTATCATCCAATCTGACCGGCACAACTTTCATGCTTAATACGTATACGT
>CAZHKD010000152.1:0-3601 GCA_964533255.1 uncultured archaeon
ACAACCACATGGCCATAAACTTCATCATCGCCATCCTTCCAGCCTTTCAGGCTGCACTACTCCTCAGCTACACCCAGACAGAGCTTATAGCAGCAGTCTTCTTCGTTTCCTACTCCTTCTCAACCTTTGCCTCAGGACTCTTGGGCCTGAGGCATTCGAAAAAGTGGCTTGTCGTTGCGGGACAGCTTCTTGCCTTTATGGCTCTTCTGGCCCTCACAGGCTATCAGAACTACACCCTGCTACTCCTGATACAGCTTCTGTTTGGGATAGGGTGCGGAACGTATCACTCGCCGGGAACAACGATCCTGGTTGATTTCTCTCCCAGAGAGCGTATGAACACGTATCTCGGCGTCCATGGATTTGCCAGCAGCCTTGGAATGATATTATCGCCCCTCATCGTTTCCTATTTCCTCATCTCTTACGGGCTGGACAATCTGATACTCTTCTTCGCTTTTCTGACTTTAGTGGTGGCAGTAATCTATTCTGCACTTATAGAATCCGACAAACCGACAAAGATACCTGTAAAGGAGTTCTTCTCCTTTTTCAAGAGGTCAGCAAGCAGGTACCTCGTATTGTCATACCTTCTGAGAGATGCCAGCTTCTGGGGTATAACGTCATTCATTCCTCTTTACGCCTTCAACGTTGTGGGGCTTTCCAAGGCAGCCTCCGCTGCTGTCGTAGCGATCTTCCCCTTCATGGGCCTCTTCGCTAACGTGGTAGGAGGGTTTCTTGGAGATAAGTTCGGTGCTGTGAGGGTGTCCGTATTCAGCATTTCCCTAGCATCCCTATCATTTATCCCCATCATACTCTTTCCGTCGTCTGGTATTTTCTATCTGACGGTTATTGCTCTGGGGGTGCTTCTCTATGCCACCATACCCCTCTACGATTCTATCGTTGCCTTGCACACGCCACTGCACTTCAGGTCTCCAGCTTACGGTGTGTTCCAGGGGATGGGCTTTTTCTTTGGCGGACTCTTTTCTCTGGGCGCAGGAATCATCTCGGATTACATAGACGTCAAGTTCTTCTTCGTATTCCTGATGGTGGCGCTTTTGCTAAGCGCCCTGCTCATGAAGCTGATGGACAACGCCGGGAACGCTGGTCGGCATCCGAGAGGCAAGACCAAATCCAACGTAATGATTAAATAAAGAAATTTTTGCCTGATGTAATCATGAAAGAGGATGAAAGGTATGATGACGTTTACGAGAGTAAGCCATGGCTCAGGTTCTACGATGATGGCGTCCCTGAGAGCATAGAGTACCCAGAGATCAATGCCTTCGAGCTTTTGAGTGGTACCGCCGGCAAAATGCCCGGTAAGACGGCATTGATATACCACGGGAAAGAAGTGAAGTATGGCGAACTGCTGAGATACTCCGAAAATTTGGCAGCTTACCTCTACTCCACTCTGGGTGAAGAAGAGAAAGTTATGCTCGTCCTTCCGAACTCGCCGCAGTACGTAATCAGCTATTATGCCATTCTAAGAGCGAACTGCATTGCTGTTCCTGATAACCCCCTGTCGACGGAGGCAGAAATGGCATATAAAGTGAAAGACGCCGGTGTGAAGGCCGTCATAACCCTCGATACGTTCTACCCAAAAGTAAGGAAGGTCTGTGAAGAACTTGGAGTTGAAAACATAATTGTGAGCAAAGCTCAGGACTTCGTCCTGCCACAATCCGACGAGGGGCTGGAGCATCCGAAATTCACCGATTTGATAAACCAATCCGGAGACCTCCCAAGTCTTGATAGGGAAGTAAACAAGACTGCCGCTTTACTCTACACCGGTGGAACCACTGGTGTGCCGAAGGGCGTTGAGCTTACTCACCACAACATCGTTGTTAACGCCTATCAGGTTCGCTCATGGATTGATGTTGGCGAAAATGATAGGGTTGTGGCCGCTCTTCCACTTTTCCACGGCTACGGCATGAGCGTTCTGATGAACTGCACAATACTTTCGGGAGGGAGTGCTATCCTTATGCCCCGCTTCAGTCCAGAAGATTTCCTCAAAATAGTAGAAACATACAGACCGACGATTTTTGCAGGCGTCCCGACAATGTACGTAGCACTGCTCAACCATCCAGATTTGAAAAAGTATGACCTCTCGTGCTTCAGAGGGTGTTTTGTCGGTGCCGCTCCTCTGCCTTTAGAGGTCAAGAGAAAATGGGAGGAGGTGACGAAAGCGACACTGATGGAAGGATACGGGCTTACTGAGGCCGTTACCGCCCAGTGCTGCAACCCCCTGAAAGGCGTGAACAAAGAGGGGAGCATAGGAGTCCCCTTCCCCGATGTGGTTTTCAAAATCGTTGACATAGAAACCGGAACAAAAGCAATGCCTGTAGGAGAGCCAGGAGAGCTGGTAATCAGGAGCCCTTCGGTGATGAAGGGGTACTACAACAGAGAGGAGGAGACAAAAAAAGCCATAAGGAATGGCTGGCTTTACACTGGAGATATAGCATACATGGATGAGGATGGATTTTTCTATATCGTGGAAAGGAAGAAGGACCTTATCATAGTCGGCGGATTCAATGTATATCCAAAGGAGGTAGAGGACGTTCTTTACAAGCATCCGAAAGTCATGGAAGCTGCCGTTGTGGGCGTTCCAGACGAATACCGGGGAGAAGTCGTAAAGGCATTCGTGGTTCTTAAACCAGGAGTGGAGGAAACGGAGCAGACAAAGCAGGAGATAATAGAATTCTGCTCAAAATACCTTTCCAAATACAAGGTGCCAAAGTACGTGGAATTCAAAAAATCCTTACCAAAGAGCCCCATAGGAAAGATTTTAAGAAGGGCTTTGAGGGAAGAGGCTTCAGGGGGAATGAGATGAGAAGTGTGGGTTACTTCTGCACATTCACACCGAAGGAGTTGATAAAAGCTGCTGGTTTCACGCCAGTCAGAATTCTTACTGGAAATCAGCATGTAAGCCTCGCAAATGCACACCTGCAGAACTACTGCTGTTCTCAAGTAAGAGGGAGCCTTGAAAGGCTTTTGCGGGGGGAGCTGAATGTGGATGCCGTGGTTTTCACCAGAACGTGCGATTCCCTGATGCGTCTTGCAGACATATGGGAGAGGAACTCCAGCATGCCAGTCCATAACATCGAATTTCCCACGAAAATCGACGGACGGAGCATGGAATTCCTAATTCGAGAGCTTTACGATTTCAAGAGCAAGCTTGAGGAATGGAGCGGGCAGGAAGTGACGTTTGAAAACCTGAAAAGCAGCATTGAGCTGTATTCTAACCTGGAGAGCATTCTCGATGAAGTATTCCGAATAAAGCCTGACTACGAGTTAATTCTCAGAGCACAGACCGAGGATGCAGAGAGAGTGCTGAGAGAGGCTGAGAAGAGGCTGGAAGAGTTGGAAAAATGTGAGCAGAAAAGTGCAAGGGTTCTTGTAACTGGGAGCGTGTGCCCCGTCGTTGACGTTCTGAGCCTGATAGAGGAGGCAGGTTTTTCAATTGTGGATGACCTCTGCACGGGAACCAGATTCTTCAAATCGTATGTTGAGGAGCGGGATGTGAACAGCACGGAGGAAGCTATGGAATTTCTGGCTGAGAAGTACCTGAAAAAGGCTCCGTGCCCCACGAAGAGCTATGAAGGTGACTGGAGGT
>CAZHKD010000153.1:0-3582 GCA_964533255.1 uncultured archaeon
TGGTTCAACGCCTTTGATCGGGGGGTTTTGCAGCAGACGTCATGAGATTGCCAGATATACCAGATAATTTTTAGGGTCTGAACGCTTGGATTGTTAAATGTGAAAACATTTCGGAAATAATCGATGAAAAAGTGAAGAGAAAAGTATTTAACCAAGTTACTATTTGCTCTGCCTGAGATGAGGGCAGAAGAAGTAATGAACAGGAATGTGATTTGTGCATCTCTCCCCGATAATAGAGAGAACGTGCTGGAACTCTTCAAAAAATACGGAATATCGGCCGTCCCCGTCCTGAAGGACGGGAAGCTTGCGGGAATAGTCACCAGAAAGGATATCCTGAGGAAAGTTGAGGAGAACCAGCTTGCCCTCCTCATGACTCCCGATCCCGTAACCGTACAGGCTTCTGATAGCCTTGAGACGGTTGTTGACATCTTCCTTAACACCCACTTCCGCAGACTCCCGGTTCTCGAAGGAAATGAACTCGTTGGAATAATCACAATAAGAGACCTCATCAAGAAAATTGCCGAAACGGATATCCAGACCCCTGTAGAGAAGTTCATAACCAGCACTGTCGTGTGCGTCTGGGATGAGACACCTCTCAACGTCGTTGGAGAGGTGATGAGGCTCAGCAACGCTGAGTTCTGTCCTGTCCTGAATGGTGAAGCTGAGGTTGTTGGTATGGTTGATGAGAAAATTATGCTCACCGAAACGCTCATTGAAGAATTTCTGGAGCACACAGAGTATTCGTCTTCCAGCGATACCGACGATGCATGGGCATGGGATGGTGTCAGGGATTATGCGGTCAAGTATTTCGAGGTGAGTGTCGTAAAATTGCCAAAAGAGCCTGTGAAGAAATTTATGAAAGATCCAGTCTTCGTTTATCCCCACACCTCTGTTTCCAAGGCAGCCAAAGAAATGGTGAAGAACGACATTGATTACCTGCCGGTTCTTGATGTAAACAACAGACTGATAGGTCTGATTCCCGATAAAAATCTCATATCTGTCCTTTTAGATGTTCAGAAGCAAGAAGGAAGTTAGGAACCACATCTGGGAGAGGATTGAACCCTTTGCCGATTTTCCTTTTCCCGTTAGAGGCAGGATTCCCAATTTCAAGGGAGCTTCAAGAGCCTGCAGTAAGCTCAGGGAGCTGAAGGTATATAGAGACTGCAACGCCGTCTTCTCAGCTCCAGATTCTCCCCTTAGAAAAGCAAGACAGATGGTTCTTGATGAGGTACGGTAAGGACGTCACGCTCCGGAAACTCAGAGAACTTGGTTTGAGTGTTGGCATATTCCTTCAGGGATGTGTTGCGGTGGATTTGAAAGGGAACAGAGTGGGAAAGGGTAGTGGTTATGGAGATAGGGAGTTCTGGATGCTGAAAGAGAGCGGACTTCTGGCAGAGGATTACGTGTACGCTGTCGTCTGCCATCCCGTCCAGATTGTTGAGGGCTTAGAGAACCTGATGAGCGATAGAGATGCGAAAGTAGATGTTGTCCTCACACCCAACGAAATCATCTGGACAGAACACGCAAAACAGCGTCTAAAACATCTTTTTTGACCTCCTCAAGCTCCCGCTCGGCATTGATTATCTTCACGTCCCGGGTTGTTTCACTCCACATTTCGCCTATTTTCAGAAAATTCTCCCTCACCTCTGCAAGATAGCTTTCCTCCTCAAAAATAGTCCTGTCTCCCCTCTTACCAATTCTCCTCAATCCTTCCTGCGGTGAAACGTCAAGGATTACTACGAGGTCGGGCTTTGGGGCTACTTCCTCGTTCATTCTTCGTATCTCATCCATGTCAAGCCCTCTTGCACCCTGATAGGCCATGCTGGAGATGTAGTACCTGTCCATGATTACAACCTTTCCATCTTTCAGGGCTGGAAGGACGTTTTTCTCTACATTCTCCTTTCTATCCAGAAGAAACAGCTTCAGCTCCTCTTCAGGCTCAAATCTTTTCTCAGCTTCTTTTATTTTCCTTCCGTATTCACCATCGGTGGGCTCTTTAAGCAGAACAACTGAAAATCCCCTCTTCTCAAGCTCATCCCTGAGAAACCTGGATATCGTTGTCTTCCCTGCCCCATCTATGCCTTCGATGGCAATAAGCATAGCCCGAATATTCGAAAAACCCTTAAATATTTAACTTCCTATCAGCACCATGAAGACGCTGCAGACCTTTTACGGTGCTGCACGAACGGTCCACGGTGAATTTGAAATCAGCCAGAAGTTTGCCGCAGAACTGAGGAAGCAGGGGGTTGAAGCAATGATCCCTGACTGGAAGCAGAAAGTGAGCGTCCAGTCATCGGTTTAACTTTTATATTTTGCCGGCCAACATCGGCCATGATTCAGGATGCTATAAGGATCGGGAGAAAGCTCGCAGAATATCGCCTGATAGATGGAGCCAGCGGCAATCTCAGCTACAGAATTGGCTGGCAGATGGTTATAACTAAAAGTGGAGTTGTTCTTGACGAGCTGGATGAGAGCTCCTTTGTGAAGGTGGCCATTGGAGAGGAGAGCCCCCACGCCTCCTCGGATCAGATGGTTCATCAGGCCATATATAAGAAAAGTGGGTTTAAGGCAGTTCTGCACTGCCATGGCGTGTTCAACGTGGTCATGGGACTGATCCTTGACGAAATCGTCCCACGCGACCTGGAGGGGCGAATGTTCATAGGAAGCCTCAAGGTTGTTGAGGGTAAATTCGGCAGCAAGGAGTTGGCCAGGAAGATTGCAGACAGTGTGGCAGAGAAGGGCATTGCAATAGTCAGAGGGCACGGAGTTTATGCTGCCGGCAAGAATTTTGATGATGCGTTTAAGCTTGCAAGCTATCTGGAGCACTCCTGCGAAATCCTTTACCGCCTCAGAGTGTATGAGAAGCTGGAGAGGAACAGGTAATTGGATTTTGAGCAGCGTGCATACCTGCAACCAGCAACCCTGCAAGAAATTCTTATTACCGATGATGTTTCAAAAAGTTGTTTATGAAAATTCATGGGGAACTCATGCTCATATTTATTGCAGTCCTCATTGCATCCCTTTTTGCCTTGTGTATGGATCAGCCTCGGGACATTGAGAAAACTCAGACACCTCATCCACAGTTCAGCATCTTCTACTATTACCACCCGCTGTGCCCCAACTGTCAGAAAATCAAGCCGTATATGAACCTCATGATGAATGTAACCGAGATAGATGTTTGCAACGTTGGAAACATCTCCTCGTGCAGTCCTGAATCCATTGAGATGCTCAAGCTCCTGAAAAGCCAGGGAAGGTTCCTGGGAGTCCCGACAATTGCTGTTCTGGAAGGTAGCAACGTTACACTTCTCATCGGCTGGAAGCAGGCTTTAAAGCTCGGAGAGATCGTGGAGAGACACGGCATAACCCCTCCGCCAATCACGTACAACAACAATACTTATACTGTTCAGGAGTGCGTGGACTGTCACAGCGCCAGGGGGCTGAAGCCGCCCAGCACCTTCAACTGCACCTACTGCTGCCACACAGGAGAATAGCAGACAGTTAACGCTACATGTCTCTATTGCATCAGATCCCAGTATTTTAAGATACAATTTCACTTCAAATTGAGAAAAACAAATATTATAA
>CAZHKD010000154.1:0-3507 GCA_964533255.1 uncultured archaeon
CCTTCAGCTTTCTTGCTGCCATTTCCACACTATCATCCTCCCTACAAGGTTTACGGCGAGAGAGATCAGAAGCAGAAGAAGGGCGATGCCGATGAGGGCTGAAAGGTAAACGTCACCTGTCGCCTCCGTGAACTCATTGGCTATGACCGCAGCCATGGTGTAGCCAGGGTTAAGAAGGGAAGCTGAGATTGAAGGGGCGTTGCCAATAACCATGGTCACAGCCATCGTTTCTCCAAGAGCCCTGCCGTAGCCCAAAATCACCCCTCCAAATATGCCCTGCCTTGCGTAGGGTATGCAGACGTGCCTCACAACCTCGTACCGGGTTGCACCCAGACTGTACAGAGCTTCCTTCAGATCCTCAGGCACCATCAGCAGAGCTTCCCTCGCTATGGCCGCAACTATCGGGGTGACCATGAACGTGAGAATCAGTATTGCAGTTAGCATGGAAAGGCCGCTGAGGGTTTTTCCTGAGAACAGCGGGATGAAGGAAAGATGCTGAAGCAATGGCTGCAGGTTGTCCCTTACAAAGGGTGCCAGAACGAATATGCCCCAGAGCCCTATTATGACGCTGGGAATTGCAGCAATCAGTTCGATGATTGAAGAGATAATGTCTCTCAAACCACCAGGAGCAATCTCTGAAAGGAATATGGCTATTCCGACGCCTAGGAAAGTTGATAGAAAGATGGCAAAGGTTGCCGTCAGCAAAGTGCCGTATATAAACGGTAAAGCTCCAAACAGCCCTTTCAGAGGATTCCACACCGTTCCGGTGATGAAGCTGACGCCCTGCCTCCAGATCGGCAGAGAGTTTGTAAGAAGCTCGTAAAAAAGGAGAATAAACATGATGATGACGCTGAGGGATGAAAAAAATGCTAGAAGCCAGAAAGCTCTATCGCCCCGCGCCCACTTCATGTTCACCACTTCTGCCATTTAGCTACTTAACCGCTTACCACTTTATCATGGATATGGTTTCAAGGTTTCGCTTTACAACTTCTTCAGGCAGAGGCACATAGTGGAGCGCCTCCGCATACCTCTGGCCGTCCGTGACCACCCACTTCAAAAACTCCACCAGCGCCTTCGCTTTTTCCTCCGGCATGTAGCTGAGATCCTTGTAAACCAGCAGGTAGCTGAAGCTGGCTATTGGATAGGCGTTCTCTCCATCGGCATTGACAATGCTGACACCGTACCAGCTCTCATCTCCCCTTGGCAGCTCTCCAGCAGCACTGGCTGCAGCCGCAGCCACAGTCTCAACACTTGCATCGACGAAGTTCCCTGCTTTGTTTTTGAGCAGGGCAAAGCTGATATTGTTCTGGATGGCGTATGCCAGCTCAATGTAGCCTATGCTGTAAGGATTCTGCTTAATAACTGCTGTCACTCCTTCATTACCCTTTGCCTGAACTCCTCTGTTTCCAATAGCCTCCGGGAAGCTGAATACCTTTCCTCTCCCTACCTTCTCCTCCCACTCCTTGCTGACTGAAGAGAGGTAGTCTGTAAAGATAAAGGTGGTTCCGCTTCCGTCTGCTCTCTTCACAACTATGATTTCCTCGTCCGGCAGTTCGATGTCCGGGTTGAGCTCTGCGATCCTCCTGTCGTTCCACCTGGTTATCTTGCCAAGGTATATGTCTGCCAGAACCTCGCCACTCAGCTTCAGCCTTCCCTCGATGGGGAGATTGTAGGCAATGACAACGGCACCGATAGTTTCGGGTATGTGGAGAATCCCTTTAGCCTTCTCAAACTCTTCAGGCTTCATTGGGGCATCACTGGCCCCAAAATCAACTGTTTTGGCTGTAATCTGTCTTATACCTCCACCACTGCCTATGCTCTGATAGTTTATGCTCACTTTTCCACCAGTGATTTTCCCGTATTCGTCAGCCCACTTTGCTATTAGGGGGTAGGGGAAGGTGGCACCTGCTCCAGTGATTGTTACCTTCCCATCTCCCCCTCCACTGCCAGCACATCCGGCGAAGAGGAGTGCAAGACCAATGAAAATTGCGATGGATGCCTTTTTCACACTCTTTTTCATGACTGGAAGTGAAATCTGGCAATATATTTAGTTAACCCATATAGTACCGGTAGAGTATATATGGTATATACTGATACTGGTAGGATAAGCGGATTTGTATTTTTGGGTCTGGAAAATTACCATGGCCCCGGGATGAGAGACCTGTTGGATCGCTTAAGGTTCTTTGGCAGCCAGGAAGATTGTGCGGTGATAATTGCAAGAAAACTGAAGTCAATATTGGTTCATATAGATTTCATAAATTTGGTAAGTATTAAATAATGGTTCCAGCGATATCACAGTATGTCTCTGGAACCAAGAAAGATTTTCATGAGTGGTGGGAGCAGCTACATAGTAACACTTCCGAAAAACTGGGTTGAGAAAAACGGTTTAAAGGCAGGAGACAGCATTCTGATGAATATTGGTAGAGAGAGTATAACGCTTCTGGCTGAAAAAAAAGAGAAAAGGCTGAAAGAAGCGAAAATTAGGGTTGATGGGACGGCAGAGAGCTTGCTCAGGAGGATAATTTCTTACTATCTTGCAGGATATGAAAGCATTTTTGTGGAAATTAACGGGGAGCAGAGGAAGGCATGCATGATGGCGACAGAAATGCTGGTTGGAGCAGAAATTCTTGAGGATTATGGGAACAAAATCAGAATAGAGATATTTCTCGACGAGTCCAGGTTCAAAACCAAGGACCTGCTTGAGAAAATGGCGAACATCTGCACATCCATGCTTGATGACTTTTCAAGAGTTGTGGCAGATTTCAATGCAGACCTCTGCTCGTCTATTCTCTCAAGAGAGAATGAAGTTGATAAGCTCTATTTGCTGATCCTGAGGCAGCTAAAGACTGCTGTGAGGTATCCAGATGTCGCGTCAAATCTTGAGCTGACCAATCGGGAGATTCTGGGGTTGAGGATAGTCATTAAAACTCTTGAGAGGGTTGCAGACCACATAACTCTGATGACTGAAAGCATAAGGGAGCTTGGAAAATCAGTGCCCCAAATCCACAATAACGCCTCGGATACTCTGGCCCTCTTCAAGGCAGCCATCAACTCTTATCAGAAAGGCGCTGCAGACATCGCTGATGAGATTTTCGTCATGTCTGAGGGTATAAAGGAAAAAATCAGAGAAGTTAGAATAGATGGTGAGGTTTATGAGGCGCTGAAGCTGAAGACGATTCTTGATGGCCTTATAAGGATAGCAGGCTATTCGGAGGACATTGCGGAGATAACGATCAATCTTTCGGTTCAGTAAGGGTTGGGATCTGTGGATGTGCTTTAAGATTTATACTTCCCCGGCTTTTTTCTTTGTCTGCCCGATTCCGACACATCCCACCCTTTCCACCAGCTCCTCAGGTGGTCTCGGAGGGTGCCGGGCCTACTGGAATATTGCTACATAACCTCGCTGGCTTTCTCCCCACCACCCACCACCGCAAGCTTCATAAACAAAATGGCTCATGGCTACACGAAGCCCCGTGGGGTAGTGGTCAATCCTGCCGGACTCTGGAT
>CAZHKD010000155.1:0-3481 GCA_964533255.1 uncultured archaeon
AGGGAGGCGTCGCCGATTCTCTTGGAGACCACAGGCTCGCCATGGCATTCTCCCTCCTTGGACTGGTGGCTGAGAGGGAAGTAATCGTGAGAAACTGTGAGGCTGTAAGCGTGTCCTTTCCTAAATACTTCGATGTGCTGAAAAAAATTGGGGCGGATGTTCAGTTCAAATGACCAATGACGTATCCATTTCATTAAATAAGAAACTCCCCGTTCTTAAAGACAGGCGTAGCTCTGTCCCAGAAGTAGTTGAAGAGGTCTGTGGCGAATTTTATGGCCGTTGGAGATGAGGAGAAGGAGTCCTTTGTAAAGTCGTAGCTCCCGTTGCTCTTATGGAAGTTGAGGGTCATGTACTTCTCAGTGACGGTTAGCCCCATGTACGTGGGTTCATCCACCACCCTCACCTCCAGTTTCCTAAGCTTGCCGAAAGGAAAGTCACTGTATTCGTTGAGAAGGATCTCCAACACTTCCCTAGTTGTCAAACTTCTGACAACTTGAACATTTTTCATAGTGTGGAGTAAGAAGTGCAAGTAATATTCCACAAAACCCAGAGCATTACTTTCTGAAATCACATTCACATGCTGGCTCTGCATTATGATCTCGTCCACCCTCCTCTGGAGCTCTTCCAGACTCCCTTTTGTTTCTAGGAATTCAACATCTCTCAATTCCCACAATCTGGGGATCAGAGGTGGTGGAATTCTGATGATGTGGTCTGAAAAGAAACTGCAGAGCTTTTCTATCACCTCTGCACTTTCCTCCACCTTATCGAGAAGATGACAGTACATCACACCTTTGTCTGTCAGACTATTACCTTCGGCAATTCCCCTCTCCCTAAAGAGCTTGAGAGTAACTGATAAAGTTGAGGGTGGTATATCCGTCTCTCTGCCGTTGAGTAGACAGTAAAGAACGTCTCTTCTCCGTCCGCTGAAAATTCTGAAAATTTCTTCAAGGTGCATTGTTGTATTTTTTAGCCAATGCGAATTTAACTTTTTCCAGTAGAGTGAAAATAAAACCTCTAAAATCTCAGACAAAAATCCAAGATACGCCCGGATAACACACCAACGGAGGTGGAAGTTCCAAGGGTGAATCGTCGAATGAAGTTGAATGGAAATATTATTAATTCTTCCCTAAAGAGAGATACATGATGGCCGGTAACACCTTTGGAAAGGTCTTCAGGCTTTCCACTTTCGGGGAGAGTCATGGGAACGCAGTTGGATGCGTTGTTGACGGCTGTCCTGCGGGTCTGGAGCTGAGCGAAGAAGACATACAGAAGGAGCTTGACAGAAGGAGGCCGGGAGGGTGGCTGGCATCTCCGAGGAAGGAAAAAGATGAAGTAAGAATTATCTCAGGCATTTTTGAAGGAAAGACACTTGGGACACCAATCGCCATAATGGTGGAGAACAGAGATGTCGATTCAGGGCCATATGAGGAGATTAAAGATGTCTTCCGCCCCGGTCATGCCGATTACACCTACCACGCAAAATACGGCATCAGGGACTGGAGGGGTGGCGGAAGGGCATCTGCCAGAGAGACCGTTGCCAGGGTTGCCGGTGGGGCCATTGCAAAGAAGCTTCTGGGAATGTTCGGGATCAGAGTGGTGGGCTACACCAAAGAGATAGCAGGAGTGGAGTGCGACGTCTCTGGTTTAACCCCGGATGAAATCGCTGCAAGGGCAGAAAAGAGTGTCGTGAGGTGCCCTGATAGCGAAGCAGAAAAGCAGATGGTTGAGAGAATCGTCGAGGCGAGAAACGAGGGAGACAGCGTTGGTGGGGTCGCTGAGGTGATAATATCCGGCGTACCTCCAGGGCTTGGCGAGCCTGTTTTCTGGAAGCTCGACGCATACCTTGCCTTTGCATTCATGGGCGTTCCTGCTGTCAAGGGTGTGGAGATAGGCTCAGGCTTTAAGGCAGCAAGGATGAGAGGAAGCGAGCACAACGACTGGATGAGGTGGGAGAGAGGCATCCAATTCCTCAGCAACAACGCAGGAGGTGTGCTTGGAGGAATCAGCACAGGTCAGGATATAGTTATCAGAGCGGCCATCAAGCCGACAGCCAGCATAGCAAAGGTTCAGAAAACAGTTACAGCCCACGGGGAGAACGTGGAAATTTCTGTTAAAGGCAGACACGACCCCTGCATAGTGCCCAGAGCCGTTCCTGTGCTGGAAGCCATGGCAGCGCTGGTTATAGCGGATTGCATGATGCTTCAGGGACTCATACCCAGGTTTCTGGGGTAGAAGGTTATGAAGCGAGATAGTGATTCCAGAACCCCCCACCTTAAATATATAAACTCCAAAAACTTGAGTATGGAGTATGAGGGTGCGGAGATACTTCTCACTGCTTACCGCCCTATTCTTCGTCTCAGCCCTTTCCGGATATGTTTCCGCCATGATCAACCCTGAAAACGCTGAAAATGTCGTAGGCCAGTTCTTCACCCAGTTCGAGTTCGTGAAGGAGCTTGATCCGGTGAAGCTTCTTACGCTGATATTCCTGAACAACAGCCTGAAATCCCTTCTGGCAATGCTCACCGGATTCTTTTTCGGGATATTCCCAGTGCTTTTCATATTCCTCAACGGCTTCTTCATAGGTGTCGTTGTATTCGTCAAATCACAAGAAATTGGTTTTGTGAATGTGCTCATGCTCCTGACACCCCACGGCATATTCGAAATTCCTGCAGTACTGATGGCATCCAGCTATGGCGTCTGGCTGGGCAGGATTTTTTACGATAAAGTCAGGGGAGAGGCTGTTTCCATCGGCGGCGCTTACAGCCTTGCACTGAAGAAGTTCTTTACCCGGGTTGTTCCGGTACTTCTTCTGGCTGCCTTCATCGAGACCTTCATAACTCCCATCGTAGCCTCATTTGTGGTCAGCTTTTCAAGCCTGTAAGAGCAAATCTGCCGACCACTGCTGTCAGATGCGGGGAACAAACCAACTACGAAAATTTAATATTCGTGGCTCACTGCAAAGCTTGGGGTGTTAAAATGGAGGCTATTACATCAAAGGCGTTGCCGTCGAAGGAGAACTTCTCAGAGTGGTATCATGAGCTCATTCAGAGGGCAGAGATAATGGACATTCGCTACCCTGTAAAGGGACTGTACGTGTGGTACCCCTTCGGTTTCAAGATCAGACAGCTTGTTTACGGAAAGCTGAGGGAGATTATGGATAGAGATCACGATGAAGTTTACTTCCCCACCCTCATCCCCGAATCCGAGCTTGGAAAGGAGGGGGAGCACATAAAGGGGTTTGAAGATGAAGTATACTGGGTAACCCACGGTGGAAGAGACCCCCTTGACGTGAAGCTGGCTTTGAGGCCCACAAGCGAGACGGCCATATATCCCATGTTCAGGTTATGGATAAGAAGTCATGCAGACCTTCCGCTTAAAATATATCAGATTGTGAACACCTTCCGCTACGAAACCAAGCACACCCGCCCCCTGATAAGGCTGAGGGAGATCACGTCCTTCAAGGAAGCCCATACAGCCCATG
>CAZHKD010000156.1:0-3475 GCA_964533255.1 uncultured archaeon
TAAATACGCAAATTTTTTTAATGATTTTTGATGATTGAAACCCTCCTGAACCTCATAGTGAGCGGTATTCTCATAGGCGGGCTTTATGCGCTGGCTGCTCTGGGTCTTACGATTGTTCTTGGCGTCATGAGGATAATAAACGTTTCACATGGGGCTTTCTATACGCTTGGGGCCTACTTCACCTTTCTGTTCTCCGTCATGCTCGGAATGAATTACATTGCCGCATTTCTTCTTTCAGTCGTCCTCGTATTTGCTGTAGGCGTTATATATGAGAGAGCTCTGATAAAGCCCATAAGGAAGGAAGAGCTCAACGTCCTGATTCTGACCTTTGCGGCAGCCTTCGTCATCGAGGAAATCGTAAAGTTCACCTTCGGGCCGAGGTACAGAAACATCCCGTCCTATCTCAGCGGAACAGTTACCTTCTTCGGAGGTTCGGTGGATGTTCAGAGGGTGTTCTCCTTCATCATCGCAATTGCCATAGTCGCTCTGCTAATTCTTGCTCTAAGATTCACGAAAGTTGGCAAGGCCATGAGGATGGTTGCTGAAGACGAGGAGGTCGCTGGGCTTCTTGGTATAAACGTTGATAGGATTCAGATGGTCTCCTTCGGGTTTGGATCCATGCTGGCTGCTGCTGCAGCAGCACTGCTGAGCCCGATCTATTTGCTCTACCCGGCAATGGGGTGGGACCCGCTGCTGAAAGCATTTGCCATCGTTATCTTTGGAGGGATGGGGAGCATAACTGGCACGGTTCTGACGGGCATCATATTCGGGGTTGCCGAGGTTCTGACAGGCTATTACGTTTCCCCCACCTGGAAAACGGTCGTGCCATTCATTCTGCTGATACTGATCATATCCATCAAGCCCACCGGTCTGTTCGGGGAGGAAGAGTGATGGGGCGCAAGGGTCAGGATGGCAGGAGCTTGAAAGGAGTGAAACAGGCAAAGCAGGTGCTGCAGAGCGATGGTGCCCTGTCAGTCACCCATAAAACCGGCAAGGCAATACTGCAAACATCCTCCAGAAAATTCGCACCCCTCCTGCTTTTCCTGACATTTGCTGCAATAATCCCCTTTGTGGCTCCAAGCGTTTATCTGCTCCACGTCCTGATACTTGCCCACATTTTCGTCATATATGCTGCGAGCTGGGACATACTGAGCGGCTACACAGGTCAGATGAACCTGGGCCACTCAATGTTCTTCGGGCTCAGCGCTTATGCTGTGGCCATAACAAACACCATGCTGAAAACTCCACTCTTCATATCCGTGCTGCTGGGGATTTTTTCAGCCTTTCTACTCAGTGTAGCTGTTGGAATCCCATGTTTGAGGTTGAGGGGGCCCTATCTGGCCATAACAACCTTCTCATTCTCATGGGTTCTCTTTCTGCTGGCCAGCAGCGCCATGATCTGGCTGAGTGGTGGTGAGGAGGGAGTTAGAGGGGTGAAAACATTCGTGGCTGGAACTGTGCCCAACTACTACCTGTCCCTGGCGCTGATGCTAACCTCCATCTTCATCCTGCATCGCATAGCCAGCTCTGAAATAGGTCTGATACTGAAGGCGATAAAGGAGGACGAGGATGCGGCAATGGCGTGCGGTATAGATACCACAAAGTACAAGCTGCTCGCATTCATCCTGAGCGGTACCTTTGCCGGCATAGCCGGAGCCTTTTATGCACAGTACATGAGGATCGTGACCGTTGACGTCGTGACGCTCGAGCTGTCCGCTTCAGCCATAGCCTTCTCCCTCGTAGGGGGTGTTGGCACCATAATCGGCCCGGCGGTGGGAGCGTACATCCTCACGATTCTCTTCGAAGGCTTTGCCTGGCTTGCCGATTACAGAGTTCTAATCTACAACCTGATAATCGTCTCGTTCGTCCTCTTTCTGCCAGGTGGCCTGATGAGTTTGAGGGGGTTGTGGGGGAAAAAGAGGGGTGTGAGAGGGCATGACTGAGAAGAGGTTGCTGGAGGTAACAAACCTCAGCAAGCACTTCAAGGGGCTTAAGGCCGTTGACGGCGTTACGTTCTCAGTTGGTGAAGAGGAATTCCTCGGCATAATCGGCCCCAACGGAGCCGGCAAAACAACGCTGTTCAACCTGATAACGGGCTTCCTGAAGCCAACCTCTGGAAACATCCACTTCAAGGGGAGGGACATAACTGGCTTGAAGCCCCACGAGAGGGTTAAGCTGGGAATTGCCAGAACGTTTCAGGTTACCAAACCATTCAGGAAGCTCACGGTCATGGATAACGTGGTTATATCAGCGCTGATCGCCAGAAGGCAGGGCAAGGTGCAGGAGGACGAGAAGGACTTTGCAGCAGAGGTTCTGGACAGGGTAGGGCTCCTCCACAGAAAGGATATGGCTGCAGAAAACCTGCCCCACGGAGAGGTGAAGAAGCTTGAGATAGCCAGAGCCCTGGCAACGAAGCCCGAGTTGCTTTTGCTCGATGAACCTTTCTCTGGTCTGACGGGGGAAGAGGTGGCGTCACTTCAGGAGGTCATAAAGGAGATTCATGATGACGGCATAACGGTCATTCTGATAGAGCACGTACTGAAGGCCTGCATGGCCCTCTCAGAACGAATAATTGTGCTGAATTACGGAAAGATAATCGCTGATGGAACGCCCGAGCAGGTGTGCACGGACAGGCAGGTTATAGAGGCCTATCTGGGAAGAAGGGGGTTGGAATTTGCTTCAGGTTAGGGAGCTGACAGTCCACTATGGGAAGGCACTCGCAGTTGAGAGGGTCAGCCTCGACGTGAGGGAGGGAGAGTTTGTTGCCGTTATAGGCCCCAACGGAGCCGGCAAAACGACCCTGTTCAAAACGGTCTCTTCACTGATAAAACCGACATCGGGAGAGATATACTTTGAAGGGAGGCGGATAGACACGCTGCCACCCCATGAAGTTGCAAGGCTCGGAATCGCCCACTGTCCAGAGAGGAGGAGGCTGGGCTACCGCATGACGGTAATGGAAAATCTGGAGCTTGGAGCTTACCTGCGTAATGATAGGGAAGGGATAGCCGAAGACCTCAAGTACGTATTTGAGCTGTTTCCCGTTCTTAAGGAGAGGAAAAACCAGAAAGCCGGAACGCTTAGCGGAGGAGAGCAGCAGATGCTGGCAATTGGAAGGGCTCTGATGGCAAACCCCCGCCTCCTCATGATGGACGAGCCCTCTGTTGGCCTTGCACCTCTCATGAAGGATAGAATTTTCGAGGCCATCGAGGAGATAAAGAGGGAGAGGAAGGTTACGATTCTGATTTCGGAACAGGACGCCAGCCTTGTGCTCCCGATTTCTGACAGGGCTTACGTGATGGAAACGGGAAGGATAAAGATGGAGGGAAAAGGAAAGGAGCTGATGGAGAACGAGTACGTTAGGATGACGTATCTCGGCCTTTAATAATCCACAAATACCACAAAACATATAATCGAGTTATATTGCATTATTAATCACTACATTTTGGAGGTGCAAGAGGTGTTTATTCTGGACAGA
>CAZHKD010000157.1:0-3430 GCA_964533255.1 uncultured archaeon
CCGTGGTTGCTTCTCTTCCCTATCACATTGGCAAACCGGTAAATCCAGCTCTGCATGTCGAAGGTGTGGCAGTAAGAGGCAATCAGAGCCTCGCATGCCAGCTTTGAGGCTCCGTAGATTGAGATTGGCACACCGGCGTAGTCCTCAGGAGTCGGGATGACTTCAGCCTCTCCATAAACCGTAGAAGTGCTCGTGAAGACAATTCTACCAATTCCTAACTTCCTCATGGCTTCCAGCAGGCTGTACGTCGCTTCAATGTTGTTTCTGTAGATTTCATCAGGCCTCTCCAGCCCCTTTCTCACATCCGGGTTGGCGGCGATGTGCCACACAGCTTCTGCACCCCTGATGGCCTCCACAAGTGCATCATGATGGGTTAAATCAAGCTTTACGAATTCAGCCTGGGGATTGATGTATTCAGGATTTCCGGAGGAGAGATTGTCTATAACAGTAACATCCTCACCCATTTCAATGAGCCTGTCGGCAACATGGCTTCCGATGAATCCAGCACCACCAGTCACAACTATCATGGTTTATCAGCGACCAGTAAGGTATATATACGATTTTTGTTCTTGTGCTTACCCAGATTCCGGAATACACCACAATGCTAAAATATAATCTCACAAGACTTAGATGGAGGTGATAGAGTGCTTCCGAACCAGAAAGTTAAGTCACTAGTTGGCAAGGTCGTGAGAATAGAGATGAAGGGCGAGGAGAGCGACTTAGTCGGAAAGCTGGAGAGCGTTGACGACTACATGAACGTGTACTTGAGCAACGCCATGGAGTACAAGGATGGTGAGAAGGTCAGAAACCTTGGAAACATAGTGTTGAGGGGTAACAACATAATTCTCATCCAGCCGTTTGAGGAGTAAGAGGAAATAGGATGGAAACCAGAGACCAGATTCTTCAGATCCTTGAAGAGAAAGGATCTATTCTTCAGAAGGATTTGTGGAAGGAGCTAAACATAGACAGCAGCAAGTGTTCAAGGATACTCAGGAAGCTGGAGAAAGAGGGACTGATCAGAAGGGTGGAAGTTGTTGTAGACGGCGTAAAGACCTTCAAGATCGTTCCAGCGGACGCTGAGATCGAGGAGGAGGACAGGGAGCTCAGCCTGATAGAGCTAATGGAGACCATGGACGAGCTCGCCGGGCTACCGCCTTGCTTCGGATGCATGGCCTTTGAGTGCGATGCCAATGGATGCATAAAGCTGGAGGTGTGGTTTTTAAGACGGACAAGCATTGGGTAGTTTTGGTCTGCACACCATTGCTTTTGTTTTAGATGTTTTTCATCAGTGTGAGGGGTTGCAGCGGAGAAGAAATGCATATATACGAAATGTAAGACATTTATCAGCATGCATCCTTATGGCACATATACTCTATTAGGTGGTATTTTATTCTTAATATCAATATTCAGCTTAAGTGTTTACCTGCAACCTGCAAGAGAAGGTATAGCTGAGTTCGTGAGCAGGCAGATTAAAAGGGCGATGGGTTTTTGCTTTCTAGTTCTCCTGTTCTTACTCTTCCTGTGGATGGTGGGAATCTGGCTCCTGATAAATCCGAGCAATCTGGCTTTGGCTCTAATGGGTGCGGGTGCAGTTGGCTTATGGGCGGTGCTGGTGGTCATCAACGCGGTAATGACCTACACCCTGATCAAAAATAACTACAGGCCAGTACTGTCCAAAGACCTGATTGATATTGTTGTTTATTTCGCCGTCCTGTACATGGTGCTTGAGAGATTCGACTTCCCGTGGATAACGGTAGGTGTGGCGTCCACAATATTGTCGGTAGCGATTATCTACTTGCTGAGCGTTCTGGTCAGATACTCGAGAATATTTGACATTATCGTGGAGCCTGTGAATCTGTACACTCTGGCCTTAGGATTCAGGGTCTTCTCCGGACTTATTGGACTCCTACTTATATCCTTCGACTATTCCGAGAACGTATTCAAGGAGCTCATAGTCTTCTCATATCTGTTTTTTGCATCGGTAATGCTGTACACGATCAGAGAGGTAGGAGCACTCCTTAAGGTGGACAGAAAAAAGGTTTAAGAGTGGCTGGAGTTTCAGCAAACTGGTGCGTAAACTGCTTATAAAAGAGCAGTCAGAAAAACTGCAGAAAGTTTATTTAGAACCCATTCAGATCATGCCTTCGAGTATTTCAACAGCCTCTTCGGGACTCTCGGCACTTTTCACACCCTTCAGCTCCACAGGAGGGTTTATCGCCACCACAGGCTTCCCCTCCTTCAACGCTATCGCTACTTCGGAAATCGTGCCGTATCCCCCATCGACTGCAATAACGGCATCGCTGGAGTGGACTATTATCACGTTCCTTGCGTGACCCATGTTTGTGGCGATGACCACGCTGCAGTAGGGGTTGGCAAATGTCTTCCCGGACTGGGGGATGACGCCCACAACAACACCGCCTTTTTTCCTCGCTCCCCTTGCGCTCGCCTCCATCACGCCCCCAAGCCCGCCGTTGATCAGAATCCAGCCCTTTTCAGCTATAAGCTCCCCGACCCTTTCAGCAATGGAATAAATCCTCCCATCGCACTGAGATGCTCCGACAACGGCTATCTGCTTCATGAACAAAAGTGCGGCAGGATGATAAATATAGCTGCCCCACACCCTTCATGCTTCACCGCTACATTGACCCGGGCAGGATAAATGTAACAGCCGAGTGCCTCGAGTTCGATGACGTTTACCTGGGGGAAAGAGTCAGGGGAAGAGAATTCAGGGGCTTTGAGCTCGTAACGCCTTCACAGCACGAAAACAGCCGGGGCATCGAAGTGGTGGGGCAGCTTGATGACGTCATCGGAATCTGGATTGAAGCTGATGGCGTGAGCGATGAAGCTGCAATGGCCCTCGAGGCGTTAATAGGTGAGACCGTAAACAGGTTCAGGGGAGTGGAATACAAGTTCAGAAAGGAGAACGTGAGGATAATCGTTTCAGATGAAGCGATGCAGCGTTTCACGCCAGAGTGCCTTGCGAAGGTTCTGCACGATAGCTTTACGTCAGTCCCCGGAGTTGGAAGCGTAAGAATCAGGCTGATACTTGACAGAGACGAGTTTGAGGGGGCAAGAGAGCAGGCAGCGGAGATACACAGGCGGAGAGAGGAGTACAGGGTGAGTGAGGAGGATGTTACAGACTTCTACACCTGCACTTCATGCCAGTACTACCTCCCAAATCACGTCTGCGTAATATCTCCCGACCGCCCGTCGCCGTGCGGAACGCTCTGGCTTGAAGCAAAGGCTGCCGAGGAGCTGCAATCCGTCCACTACTATTCGAGGGTTGAGAAAGGGGAAAAGCTAAGCGATGACGAGTTTTCAGGTGTGGATGAAGCTGTCAGAAGGATGACGGAGGGAAGGGTTGAGAGGGTCAGGCTGCACAGCGTTCTTTCCTCTCCACCCCTTACAGGACTGTACAGCGAAGCAATAG
>CAZHKD010000158.1:0-3423 GCA_964533255.1 uncultured archaeon
TTGTAGATTCTTGAGGGAATTTCCCTCGTGAACGGGCGCTGAGTCTTGCTCTCCTCGAGGTAGCGGGAAGCTATCGCGATGTGGTGGCCGTTGTTTATGGCTTCAATGAGATCCTTCAGGTGTTTGAGGTCCATGGAGAGGTCTACGTCGAGGTACATTATGATGGGGTGGAACGCTGCCTTTATCCCCTCCTCGATTGCCCTTCCCTTCCCAAGCCTTTCGGGAAAGTGAAGGTGCCTAACCTCAGGGTGCACTTCCGAAAGTCTTGTTGCTATCTCGAAAGTTCCGTCCGTCGACCCGTCCTCTACAATTATTATCTCGTAACCGTAATTGAGTCTTTCAAGCTCTTCTTTGAGTTTACTGACGGCTTTTTCAAGCTTATCTGCCTCGTTATGGGCCGGAAGGATTACGCTAACATTCACCGCTTAAAGGAAAATAAATAGAGTATTTAAAAGTCTTGATTGAAACGCCTGGACTGGCTGAGTGGGAGGTGTTAACGTAATCTGCTCTGCCCGAGAGGCAGACCAATTCCTCAACCCGCACCAACCTTTTGACGTTCAAAAAGATGAATGCTGCTTTCTCCAACAGAGATGTACGTGTTTGCTGGCTTTGAAGGTTCTGAAGGATTTTCATGACTTTTTACCAGCGTTATTCTCTTCTTCAGCTCCCGGTAATCCGGTATTGTGATCCTCTCCCTGTAAAAATTCAGGTAAATGAGCTCTGCCAGGTTTAAATCGAGTGCAAGAGGTATCGCAACACAGGGGGTGGTGGCTCTGGCGTTTATCTCAATAATATATGGCCGTCCGTCTGACAGAACAACATCCACCCCCACATAGCCGAAAAGACCTTTTATGCACTCCACAGCTCTCACAGCTTCTTCTGCAACAACCTTCATGACATTTCTATCTATATCTGCAGGAACTATGGCCCCTCTGTATCTGAAATCCTCCAGAATCTGCTGGTTAACGCTGAGGACGTGAATGTCGTCACCTACAATCAGGCTCACACTCAGGTGCTGGCCACCAATGTACCTCTGAGCTATAAAGCCATCTTCCACATCCCCGCCAAATCTTATGCCGTCTCCACCGCACGAAATCCGGGGTTTAACGATATACTCACCATCAAGAGCACTCTTTGACGTTTCTGGAACTGTCACCTTATCCTTTATTTCTTTATACAGCCTCCACTTATCCATTGTCACCGCTATGGCTTTCGAAGAACTTCCAAGGTTTTTAGAGGCCTTCTCGGCAATGCTGGTGAGGCTGTGAAGCAATCCATCATCTTCAGGGGCTATTATCAGGCTGTGCTCACTCATCTCCACAAATTCGACAAAGTCCTGGTTCCAGTCATGTGAAGCTCTTAAAGAAAACAGATGAACGTATTTCCTGTTAAGAAATGAGTTAACATCTGTGAACCGAGTAAAACCATTGTACAGGCTCTTGAACATTGCAAGACCTTCTACAGCAATGTGCTCAGGCAGACCTTCAGCACAGGTGGCGAATTCGAACAGAAAAACGCTCATTTTGGCCATTACAAATAAATCTTGTCTTTCTCCTCTTCAAACTGCTCATCGAGCTGCTCCCCGTAAACAACGTCTTCATTCAGAATTATTGCTATATCAGCAGAGTTCTTGAGCGCCGCAGAGAAACCCGGCTCCACACCTATGATTATCGTCTCCTTGCCCATCTCCATGGCTTTTTTGAGGACCGCTTTGAAGTCCGCATCCCTTGTAACCAAGGCGATGGCATCAAGAGAGTCGTTGTATATCATCTCCATTGCCTCGACAGCCATTCTTACGTCTACGTCACCGCTGGTGATTACCGGCTCGAAGCCCTGGTTCTCTATTGCTTCCACAAGCTTCTCGCTGGCATACTGGTTCAGAAACACCTTGGCAATCTTAACATCCCCGTATTCGGAGAGAATCTCCCTGATCTCGTGCAGGTTGATGTTGAACTCCTTTCTCAGCATGTTGGGGCCATCTACCAGAACACCTACCTTTTTCCTCTCAGATGACTTCCTCACCGAAAGGTATCGCTTTATGCGTTGAATACGTGATAAAGCGGTCTCCTTTTTGAGAGCCATAACATCCCCCGTAATCACTAATATTCAGAACCCTAGTTTAAAAATCTTTTGAGTATTTCTCAGAATAGCTGAACTCAATTCCTCTTCTTCCATCTCCTTCAAATCGGCAACGACCTTTAATGCTTCGATAACGTACGCTGGCTCGTTCCTCCCCCTGAAAGGACTGAGAAACGGACTGTCTGTTTCCAGCAGCAGTTTATCTATATCAACTCTCTTTGCCAGCTCTTTGTGCTTTTCAGAGAAGCATACCAGGGTGGATAGTGAGATGCAGTATCCTGTGTCTTCTATAGCTTTCATAAGCCTTGAATTTCCGCTGTAGCAGTGAAACACTGCCTCGATGTCCCTTCCTGAAACCATCCTGAATGCTTCTTCTTCAGCGCCTCTGGCATGAATGACGAGAGGTTTCTGGAGTTCTTCCGCCAGAGAAACGAAGAGCTCAAAGACCTCCTTCTGTTTGCTCAGCGATATGCTGTTTTTGACCACATCCAGCCCTACTTCCCCTACACCCACAATCAGCTTCTCATTTTCCCTTATCTGCTCAATCACATGCTCCACGCTGCTCTTCCCGATTCTGCTGGGGCTGAAGCCGAGGGTTGGAAAAACGTAATCGCTGGATATCTGCAGAGTTCGGTGGTTGGAGTAGTAGTCATAGCCGGAGTTGATGACTGCAATAACTCCTGCTGCCTTTGCCCTCCTTATGACTTCCTCCCTGTCGTTCTTGAAGTTCTCGAAGTCCAGATGGCAGTGTGCATCAATTATCTCGATCATTCTGCCTCATTTTCCTCCTCATGAGGTAGTTGACAGCGTTGATGACCGCATCGATTGACGCCATGACGATGTCCGTTCCCGCACCTCTTGAGGTGAAGTTCCTGCCGTCCTCGTCCTCTATGGTGACGTAAACCTCAGCTATGGCGTCGCTCCCACCGGTTATCGCGTCCATCTTGAACTCCGTGATCTTTATCTTCTTCCCAACGAGCTCTGTTACAGCTTTCAGGCTGGCATCCACAGGCCCTACGCCTATGGCGGATGTGACCTTCTTCTCGCCAAAAACATCAGCATTTATCACGGCCGTCGGAGTAACCTTGTTGCCTGTGATCACAGTTATCTCGTCAACGTTTATCACCCTCTCTTCCTTTTTCACCTCGCCCATCACAACTTCGGCGATGGTGAAGAGGTCGAGGTCTGTGACCTTCTTTCCCCTGTCACCCATGTCCTTTACTCTCTCGAAGATCTTCGTGAGCGTGTCCTCATCAACTTCGTAGCCGGCATCCTCCAGAATCTTCTGTATCTGGTGCCTGCCAGCGTGCTTGCCCAGCACTATCCGCCTCCTGTGCCCCACCA
>CAZHKD010000159.1:0-3388 GCA_964533255.1 uncultured archaeon
TCACCACAGCCCACCCTTCAGGTGTCCTTTAATCTTGTCCGTGGTGCTCACCATCACCCTTTCGAAGGTGACGACGTATTTGCCATCCCTTTCCTCCACATCTCCAAAAATCGCCTCGATCCCCATCCTCCTGACGTGCTCCTTGAACAGCCTCAGCGTTTCCATGCTGGAGAAGCTCAGCCTGGTCTTCTCGGTTATCCTCTTTCCATCAGCCACCTCCCTGATGCTCTCGATCATGGGCTGAAGAATTGCCATTCCGAGCCTCAAACAGCGCTCCCTGAACTCTTCCTCGCTCTCTTTAAGCTCAAAGCTCTGGAAACCTTCCCGGATAATTCTGGAGAACATGAAGTCCCTGCCGTAGTCGTTGAAGTAACGGAAAGCATATCTCAGATCTCCGCAGTTGGACTGGCTGGAAGTGTACTTTATCGGCTCCCTCTTCATCTCCACATCCTTGAAGACTATGCCCTCTCTCCCCGCTTCCCCCAGCTTTTTCACCAGTTCAAAGGCCACCTCGTGGGCTTTTTCTGCATCAACGACATCGAGTATGGGGGCCATGTTCAGGGAGTACTCGCTGCACAGCTTCTCTTTTTCTCTGATGCCGAGGGGCTTATTTGTTCTCTTTTCCCGGATGTCGAAAACGTAGAAGTCCATCTTCACGCCGTAAGTCGTTTTGGGAACGAACGGCGATTCCTCTCCAACAGCCTCGCAGCACAGCATAAGGTGGGGGTGGTCTTTAAAAAAAGCAATGTCAATCAGTTCTCTGGCTTTCTCGGTGGTGTAAGGGCATATATAGCCTCTCCGCGTTATGCCGTAGATATTCTCGCCCAGAAGAGCCACTCTGGTGTTGTATCCGTTCATCTTTTCTTCCAAAGCCACGTCTCCGCTGAACCACCTTTTGATGGTAGGGTGTATCGTCAAGGCCCTTCGGATTTTTGGATAGCCCCTCACGACCTCTAAACCATGCCTTGTCCTTGCTATCAGGGTCCCCTCCTCATACTCTCCAAATTTTTTCTCGAGCTTGTAGGCTTCGATAACATCACCGAAAAAAGGGTGTCTTATCAGGGCGTTTTTTAATATATTCCTCTCCCCCAGCCTTTCAGCAGCCGGGGGTGTAAGGTTGAGAGCCTCGGCAACGAACCTCATAAAAGCTGGTCTAGGACTTGGCCTGGAACAGGAACCTGACGAGGTCTCTTTCCGTCACTATGCCAACCAGATCCTCATCTCCCACTATCAGTGCCGCACCATGGTTTGTTTCAACCATCCTGTCCACCACTTCGCTTATGCTGGCGTATGGCGGAAATGTGAGGGGCTCTCTGTACTGTAAAACCTTCTCATTAGATAGGATTACCTTCACGGGCTTGTCTATTATTTCCGACACATCACCGGTTATCAGGAGCTTGAAAGCTTCACCGGAAGCGAAGTACTGAAGCAAAGTTGTGGAGGTTAACAGACCCATGAGTATACCGTCCCTAATAATGGGCAGCCTCCTGATTCCTTTGTCCACCATTGTCCTCATAGCCTCCCTGATGGTTGTGTCTGGCTCGGCAGTTATAACGCCCCTGGTCATGAAATCCGAAACCACCCCGTCAAAATCCTTGTGGGATGAGAGGTAGTGGAGAACATCTCTTTCAGTAAGAATTCCTATCACCCTGTCCTCTCTGTCAACTATTGGCATACCTCCGACCCTGTTTTTCAGCAGAAGCTCCAGCACTTCCTCGAAGCTGCTGGTGAACTCTGCTGCAATGACGTCCCTCTCCATTATTTCCCTGACCTCTTCGTTAATCGCCACCAGGAAATTCCCATCGTACCTCTCCTGGACAATTCCATGCTTTTCTCCACCGCCAAAGAAATTGACTATGTCCATCCCGGTGATTATCCCCTCAAGCCTCTTTGTGCCGGGATCGGCGATGGGCAGCCTCCTGAAGCTGTAGGTTATCATGGTCTTTACTGCACTCATTATTGTGGAGGTTGGGGGGATCGTGATTACGTCCTTGGTGGCCACGTTCATCACGGAACCCGGCTTGATGACGTTCTTTCCAGACTTTCTCTCATCGTCACCTATTTTAGCCCCAATAAAGTCGTTTCGCCTAATTCTCATCAATACACCCCGCTACATCCGGTAACCGCTACTTCATCTTCAATTTTCTTACTGCTTACTTACCGCTTTACACCTCACTCTGACTCGTAGCAGTCCTCGCAAACCTTCATGCCCTGAAGGTCAAAAAGATTTTCCGTAAACTTGCCACACCTCTCGCATTTTCCCCCAATTTCCTCTTCAACCTCGTAAAACCTGTCAGTTATCAACCCCATGAACTCGCCAAGATCGAGTGAGACCGTAAGGATGTCAGTATCGGTTACTATTCCAAGGAGCCTGTCTCCATCTACAACAGGCAGCCTTCTTATCCCACGCTTCAGCATTATCTTCGCAGCTTCTCTCAGGCTGTAAGTGGGTTTGATTGTTATCACCGGGTAACTCATTATATCTCCCAGATTCACTTCTGAAGGCACCCTGTTTCTGGACACAACCTTTTCTAGGATGTCTCTTTCCGTAACTATGCCTACCGGCTTTCCGCCCTCCACAACAACTATGCTCCCGACACCGTATTCCAGCATTCTTCTGGAGGCGTTCAGAAGTGACTCATCCCTTTCACCAACACAGACTTCCCTCGTCATTATTTCCTTCACTGGAAGGTCTGTTTCCATTTCCATCACCAGACAAAAGATGATTTCCAGCGGGATTTTAAAGCTTTTTGCCGCTGAGATGGGATTTGAAAAAAGAAATTTCCCAGTTCTAACTTCACCCTTGTCTGAAACAATCTTAATTATAAATAATTTAGGAACTGGATGGCTCCAAACACCCCCATGGATGCTGCAATCACAACAATTCCCGCAATGAGCACTCCTGCAGCGATGTACATGCTTGCCTTGAGCGGCTTCAGGCCAAGAATGAAGGCCAGAAGGCTGCCGGTGTAAGCGCCCGTCACTGGCAGCGGGATTGAAACAAAAAGGGTGAGGCCGAGATAGCCGTAACGGTCAACAACATCCCGCTTCCTCTCAGTTTTCAGTAAAAGTTTGCCGAAGACTCTGGCGGTGAGACTCCATCGCTGGGCAATTTCGGAGATTTTGTGGAGGGTGAGGAGGAGAAAGGGTACTGGCAGAATGTTGCCGAGCACCGAGAGAAGATAGGCCTGAAGTGGCGTGAAACCAGCGTATAACGCCAGAGGAATGCCGCCTCTCAGCTCAACTATGGGAAGGGCTGAAACGAATACCACTTCATACCATTCCATGGGCCTTCTCTACCCCCCTTACCATGTTCCACATTAGTCTGTTGTACACAACCTCCACACCCACCTCTTCACCCTTCGCCACGAAGGCTCCATTTATAAAG
>CAZHKD010000160.1:0-1876 GCA_964533255.1 uncultured archaeon
CCCTCCTGAATGCTCTCACCGGTGCGAAAAGTGAGGTGGCAAGCTACGACTTCACAACTTTAAAGCCCGTCCCGGGCATGCTGGAATACAGAGGCGCGAAAATACAGCTGGTTGATGTGCCCGGACTCATAGAGGGTGCAGCCAGAGGCAGAGGGAGGGGCAGGGAGATAATCTCCGCAATAAGGACTGCCGACATGATCGTGATCGTAACAGACGTTTTCAACTTCCATCACATAGACATTCTGAAGAGGGAGCTTTACGAGGGCGGCATAAGGCTGAACGAGAAACCGCCGGAGGTCATAATCAAGAAGAAGGACAGAGGTGGTATAAAGATAACCTCCACAGTCCCGCTGAGCATAGATGAGGCGACGATCATGGAGGTTTTGAGGGAGTACAGGATTCACAACGCTGATGTCCTGATCAGAGAGGACGTAACCATAGACAGGCTCATCGATGCGATTATGGGGAACAGGGTCTACATACCATCGCTAACTGTGGTTAACAAGATAGACCTGATGCCTGACGTGGAGGTGCCAGACAGCGCAATACCAGTTTCGGCGGAGAAAAGGATTAACCTTGACCTGCTGGTGGAGAAAATGTACGAGAAGCTGGACTTCATCCGCATCTACCTGAAACCTCCCGGCGGGAAGCCGGATATGGATGAACCGCTGATAATGCGTAGAGGTGCAAGGGTGGAGGACGTGTGCAGAAAGCTGCATCGCGACATGCTGGAGAACTTCAGGTATGCGAAGGTGTGGGGGAAGAGCGTGAAGTTCGGCGGGCAGAGGGTTGGTATTGAGCATGTCCTTGAAGATGGAGACATTCTGACAATCTATTCGTAGCCATGCTGGCAGAGGATTTTTTGAAAAACTGCAGGGTCGCTGTTCGGAGGGAAAGTTTTGCCATTGTTAAATGCAGGAAAAGCCCGTCAAATGCCTTTGCGGTTATTCGGGATGGAAGAGAAATCACCGTCATTATTGAGCAATCCAAAATCCAGTCCGAAATTGGTGAAGACGTTATAGAAATCGAACGAGGCTGGAAAATCCTTACGTTCGACATGACCCTGCCCTTTGAACTGGTTGGATTTCTTGCAAGGGTTTCCGGAGCTCTTGATGAAGAGGGGATAAGCATTTTTGTCGTTTCTTCCTATTCCACCGACCACATCCTTGTTAGGGAAGAGGATATTGAAAGGGCGATAAGAAAACTTGAAGAGCTCGGGTGTGTTGTGGTCGGGGATCGGGGGGAAATTTAATTTTGACATCGCTCAATTTTGGCACCATTCCATCAAAACGGTTTTTATCGTTTTTGGAAAAACCGATGTAGGCTTTTATACGTTTAGGTGTCAGGATATTTGGTGGTAGATATGGTGGTGATGCTCAAGCTGCTGACCTCTCCAACCTGCCCCTACTGTCCCATGGCGAGTGAGGTTGTGAGGAGGTTTGTGGAGGGAGAGAAGGACATTCTGGCCATGGAGCTGAGCGTTGCAACTGATGAAGGGTTGAGAGAAGCTAGAAGATTCGGGATAAGTGGAGTGCCAGCCATAATAGTAAATGACAGATACGTCATGCTGGGCGTTCCGAGTCTGGCCGAGTTGAGAAACGTGGTTTCCATGCTTAGAGAAAGCTGAGAAAAGTTAGAAAGGAGGTGAGATGGTGAAGGTGCTTAACCAGGAAAATTTCCATGAGGAGGTAAGCAAGGACAAGCTGGTGGTTGTGGACTTCTACGCTGACTGGTGCATGCCGTGCAGACTGCTACAGCCGGTGCTTGAGAAGCTTGAAGAGGAGTTCAGGGACGTGGAGTTCGCAAAGCTCAACACAGACGAGAACCCCCAGATAGCCATTGACTTCGCCATATTCAGCATTCCCACGGTGCTGAT
>CAZHKD010000160.1:1976-3374 GCA_964533255.1 uncultured archaeon
AGGGAGATAATTACCAGTCTTTCATGCGAAAACATCCTTGAATGCTTTTATGGGCTGAATGAGGTGGACATAGCCATCTACAGCACCCTGCTCAGGAAAAAGGAGGCGAGAATTGAGGAGATAAGCAGCGAGGTAAACAGAGGTGAGAATGCCGTTTACAAATCGCTGCAAAAGCTTGTTGTGAGCGGTGTTGCAACCCGGGAAAAGAGGGTTCTGGATAGCGGGGGTTACTACTACGTCTACCGCCCCGTACCTCCTGAAGCCGTGGCTGAGGACATGGAGAGGATGCTTGAGGTGTGGTACCGGAGGATAAAGGAGACGATAAGGGAGTTCTCCAGGAAGGGGGCAGAAGTGTGGCTGTAGCCGTGCTGAGCTGCCAGGGATGCGGGAGGTGCAGCCAGGTTTGTCCGGCAGACGCAATTGTAAGGAATGGGGGCAGGGTTGTGAAGGTTGACGAAGTGAAGTGCAGGGAGCAGGACTGCCGCAAATGCGTGGAAGCGTGCCCCTACGGAGCCCTTGTTATTATGGACTGAAGGAGCTTGCAGAGCTTCTGGGCGGGACTTATTGCTTACAGCTCTCTTTTCAGACCTCAAAAAAGGGAAAGCAAGCTGAGAAGGGAGCTGGAGTTATAGCTCTCTCCAGATGCGGCAGGAGCGTTGCCAGGATCGAAGCCATCTATGGCACCCCTTACGAAATCAACCGGTGAAGGTGTTTTTGAAATGTCGTTGCCCTCAAGATTGCTAAATCATAAGCCCAATTTGAGAAACCCGTCGAGAAAGTTTTTAAGCAGAGGCGAGGGAGAACCGGGATATGCAAATCGAGTCCTTCTCCTTCGAAGTCCCGATTACGCAGGCAGAAAAAATCAACATCTATCTTGTTGGCGATGAAAATGCAAGAACTGCAATTGATGCCGGCTTCTGCAGCCCCCGCCACATTGAAAGAATCCTTGAACTCAAACCCGGTCGTTTTCTCCTCACACACCACCACATCGACCACGTTGGCGGGGCCTTCAGCGGAATCGAATCCTACCTCCATCCTCTCGAAGAGCCATTCCTCAGGCTCTACACCTCCGACCTCTTTGTGGAGCTCTACAGAGCCTGGACTGACAAATTTGGCATCCCGTCCCACTTCCTCCACCACTTCATGCAGATGTTCGGAGAGCTGAGGGGCGTTGGAGAAGTAAGGAAGATGAATCTGCGATACGTGGGAGACCTCCAGGAGGTGTCAGGCATGGTCTGCATCCACACCCCCGGCCACTCTCCGGGCCACTGCTGCTACTACCTGCCGGATGAGAAGGCTTTGTTTTCAGGTGACCTAATTCTCAGCGAGACCACAACCCACGTGGGCTTCTATCCCGGCTACGAGGCGAACCCTCTCGCATCCCACCTTCAGAGCCTC
>CAZHKD010000161.1:0-3345 GCA_964533255.1 uncultured archaeon
AAACAAAAGGTGGAGGCCCCGAAGCGGGCCAGTATCTCAGCATTTCAGCACTTCAGACAAACATGACTCCCTTAACTTCCGGAGCGCCTCTGATGTCCTTCTTGAGGACTTTCTCAACTGCCCTCAGGAAGTCGTCCATGGTTACGCTTGTGCGCTCCTCGCGGATGGCGAACATTCCTGCTTCGGTGACTATTGCCTTGATGTCTGCACCGCTTGCACCCTCCGTAAGCCTTGCAAGCTCGTTGAAGTCAACGTCATCGCTGAGCTTCATCTTTCTGGTGTGTATCCTGAATATCTGGATTCTGCCTTCCATGTTGGGCATCGGAATCTCTATTATCCTGTCGAACCTGCCCGGTCTGAGTATCGCCGGGTCGAGGATGTCTATTCTGTTCGTTGCACCTATGATCTTCACGTCTCCTCTGGCATCAAATCCGTCCATTTCCGCAAGCAACTGCATGAGAGTTCTCTGCACTTCCCTGTCACCGCTTGTGTCGCTGCTCGTCCTCCTTGCCGCTATTGCGTCCAGCTCGTCAATGAACAGTATTGTGGGTGCCTTCTCCCTGGCAAGCTGGAAGACTTCTCTTACAAGCCTTGCACCCTCGCCTATGAACTTCTGGACGAACTCGCTGCCGACAACCCTTATGAACGTTGCATTTGTGTGCGTTGCAACCGCCTTAGCCATCAGCGTCTTACCTGTTCCGGGCGGGCCAAAGAGGAGGACACCCTTTGGCGGGTCTATGCCGATTTCTGCAAACAGCTCTGGCTTAAGCAGTGGAAGCTCCACAGCTTCCCTGATCTCTTCAATCTGCCTGTCAAGTCCACCTATGTCGCCATACGTGATTCCCGGCTTCTCCTCGACTTCGAAGCCGTAGACCATCGGGTCTTTGGGCGTTGGCAGAACGCTGACCACTGCAAGGGTCTGCTGGTTCAGCGCAACCCTTGCGCCGGGCTTTAGCTCGTCTGGATTTATGTATTGAGACGTGTGAACAACGAATTTCGGGCCGGTTGAGCTTTTCACAACAACTTTCCCATCAGTAAGGATGTCGGAAACCGTTCCGACGATTAAGGGTGGTGAGCGTAATCTTTCAATCTCGCTTCTTAGTCTTCTAACTTCACGTTCATACCTTATCCTTTCACTTTCAACGAATCTTTTTTCATCTTCAAGGCGGCGATAAAGTTCTTTAAGCCTTCTATACTCTTCCTCAAGCTGCTTCAACCTGTCAAGCAGGTACTCAGCCATATCCACGTTTTCCTTCATGTCCTTGATCTCAACTTCGTCGCTTCCCACTTCGGGACCTCCAAATATATTTAAATTGCAACTACTATAAGAAGTTATTGGAGGTTAGAAAGTGGAGTGCGAGGTCTGCGGCAGGGAAATAAGGGGAAAGGGCTTCAAGGTAATCGTTGAGGGTAGCGAGATCACAGTCTGTCCTTCATGCAAGGATTTCGGAACTGAAAAGCCCTTTGAAAGGGTGCAGCAGCGGGGCATTTCGGTTGTGGTGAAGAGGAAAGCGAAGCCCGGAAAGATAGAGTTCACAGAGGAGCTTCTGGAGAACTACAACGAGATAGTCAGGAGGGAGAGGGAGAAGAGGGGGTGGAGCCAGGAAGTTCTTGCCAAGAAGATTCAGGAGAAGGCAACCCTGATAAAGAAGATCGAGAACAAGGAGCTTGCACCCGAGCCAGAAGTTATCAAGAAGCTTGAGAGGCTCTTCAACATCAAGCTCACGGAAAAGGTTCCGGAGGTTAAGGTTGAAGCCAGGAAATTCGGTGCCCCCACTCTGGGCGATGTTGTTGTGATAAAGAGGAAGAAGGGCTAGAGCTGAATGAACAGATGATTGCTGATGATAGACGAAGAGGTTGAGAGGGCTGTAAAGCTCATAAAAAAGGGCATCCAGCGTGACGCAATCCTGAAGAGAATCAGGGGGTTCCCTCCCCTTACAAGGGAGGATATTTTCGAGATTGCCAGGGCGAAAATAAGGGCGGGAGAGAAGTTTGGTGAGCTGGCAGACAGACTCTTTTTTGATGAGGAAGGGCTCAGATACGCAACTCCTGAAACTGTAGCGAGGTACAGGGCGGAGAGGCTGAAATGTGGAGTAATAGCCGATGTCAGCTGCGGAGCCGGAGCCCAGCTGGTCTTTTTTGGATTCACATGCGAGAAGGCATACGGCGTTGAGATCGACAGGAAGAGAGCCTTTCTCGCCATGCTGAATGCAAAGGAACTGGGTCTTGACAATGTTGAAATTATTGTGGGGGATGCATTAGAAGATTCAACCATCAAGAAGGTTTCTGATGCTGAAATAATATTTTCAGACCCTGCCAGGCCGCCAGACGAGAAGGTCAGAACGATGGAGAACCTGTTTCCGAACCCACTGAAGGTCTACGAGAAGTACATAAAAGTCACTCCAGAAATGGCCTTCGAGCTCCCGCCCCAGATGCCTCCTGAAAGGGTCAGAGCCAGCCTGAGTGGTGAGAAGGAGTACGTGTCGCTGAACTTCAGGCTCAACCGCATGGCCCTTTATACAGGCGAGCTTGCCGAGCATGACGTTTCAGCAGTGTCTCTGCCGTCAGGAGAGAAGATTACGAGTGAAGATGAGAGATTGAGGCTCGAAAGGGGAGAGCTGAAAAGTTTCATCTACGAAGTCGACTACACTGTTGTGAAGGCGTCATTGCTTGAGAACCTTGCCGGAAAACTTGGCTTTGACGGCAGCATAGCTGAACAGGATGGCAGGAGAATTCTGCTCTCCAGCGACCAGGAGTACAGCAGCAGTTTTCTGAGAAAATACGAGGTGCTGGACGTTGCGCCCTTCGCCACCTCCGAGATAAACAGAAGGCTGAAAGAGCTTGGAGCGAAAAAGGTGACTCTCAGGTTCTCTTTAAGCCCCGGAGAATACTGGGAAGTGAGAAAGAAGATGGAAGAGGGCTTGAAAGGCGAAAGGTGGCTTTACCTGTTCAGAATAGGAGATAAAGGAGTTATAGCCGAGCCTTGCGGGAGGAAGTAACACCCGTGGCATCTCACGCTTCAACCCTCCTCCAGCGCGTGCCCTTCGGCGTGTCAATCAGCTGAATGCCCCTCTTCCTGAACACATCCCTTATGGCATCCGCTTTCCTGAAATCCCTCTTCTTTCTGGCCTCCTCCCTTTCCTTTATCAGCCTCACGTCTTCCCGAGATAGGACCGGAACCCTCTCGTACTTCTCCAAGAGTCCCAGGATGTTGCAGAGGCGGAGGAAGGTGTCAAAAGCTTTCTGCAGAGAGCTTTTCGAAACGACAGAACCCGAAACCATCCGGTTTATGTAGGTTGAGGCTTCATGTAAGGTTGCAAGAGCCTTGGGAGTGTTGAAGTCGTC
>CAZHKD010000162.1:0-3327 GCA_964533255.1 uncultured archaeon
GACATAAACATCAGGCGAACCACCGGTTACAGCGGCCCGCTGCACCTTCCAAACCTCTTCTGCCCCTTCTGCGGCACGAGGAGGGTTACGAAAAAGCAGGGCATGTTCTTCAGAATAGAGCTTTAAGCGCCATCTCCCGGTTATGAACGTCGAGGAGCAGATAATCAGCAGAATCAGGCAAAAAGGGCCGATAACATTCAGGGAGTTCATGGAAGAGGCCCTTTACGGGGAGGGAGGCTACTATACAACCGCATCTGTGTTCGAGGAGGACTACATAACAGCCTCCCGCTTCGCAGACGTTTTTGGGGAAGCTCTGAGCATCGCCATAGAGGACATGCTTGAAAAGTGTGGTGGGGACACTGTTGTGGAGTTTGGAGCTGGAGACGGTAGAATAGCCTGTGAGGTTGCCAGAAGGCTTGATGCACACTACATTGCAGTTGACCGAAGCGAGAGAATGCGGAGAAGGGCTGAGGAGAGGCTTGGAAAACTGGATAACGTTGAGGTTGTTGAGGCTTTCGATGGGCAAATCAGGGGAGTGATATTCTCCAATGAATTTTTCGACGCTCTGCCCTTTCACGTGGTTGTGAAAACCAAATCGGGTCTTAAGGAGGTTTATGTAGACTACAGGGAAAACGAAGGCTTTGTGGAGGTGCTTGGCGAGCTCTCCACCCCCGAACTGGAGAATTACTTCAGACGCCTTGGAGTTGAACTCGAAGAGGGCTTCAGGGCAGAGGTGTGCCTTGATGCTGTAGAATATATCCGGAAATTCTCTCGGATCCTGGATAAGGGGTACGTGCTTACCATAGACTACGGATTCCCCTCAGAAATGCTTTATGTGGACGAGAGGAGGGACGGGACTCTGGTGTGCTATTCGAAGAATACGGTGAGCTACAACCCTTATCAGGATGTGGGAAGGAAGGACATAACGTACCACGTGAACTTTTCCGCCCTTATGGAGTTTGGCAGAGATTTTGGTCTGGAAACGGTTGGCTTTACAAATCAGCTATACTTCCTGATGAGCACCCTTGAGGGCAGAGGTGACCTTATTGCCGACTTCGAAACAGCGTCGAAGTTCAAGTACCTTGCCTTCAGAATGGGCGGATTCAAGGTTCTGGTGCAGGGGAAGGGGCAGGACGGAGTTGGGTCTCAGAGACTGCGATGCCTGAAATACGTTCCGAGATTCGGATTCTGGAGCAGATATGGTGGAGATCTGGAACCTGAGGAAATTGGAGAAATGGAGGAGATAGACTCGGAATGGTCGGGCATGTCGGGGAGGTAAGATCGAACCTCAGAAGGTTTTGAGGGCTTCAAGTAAGAGCTCCGGATCATATCGCTTGACAACCATCCTCGTTCTTCCTTTTCTGCCTGTTGGAGTATAAATGAGGTCTATCAGCCTCAGGTTCTCAAGCTTCTCCACCATCTCGTAAAATCTCGTGTAGCCGATTTTGTGCTTTTCAGAGAACAGCTCGTAAAGTTCCCCGGTTAGCAAATCGTCACTTCTGTAAATAATCTCGAGCAACTCTCTCTCAAACTCATTAAGGGCTCTGACGTTCTTTCTCAGAAATACGATTTTGCTCTTTCCGTAGACGTTCTCCACATCCCGGATTTCTACTCTCCTGCTCCCCCTTCTCTCAGCCTCCATCCCAGAAGCCTTGAGAAGGTACAGACCCTGCCTCAAATCGCCACTTTCGTTTGTAAGGTCAACAATTCTCTGGAATGCCTCCTCGGTTACTGCTCCGGGGTAGAACCCAAGCTCGACCCTTCTGCGCAGAATGTCTTCGATTTCGTCCCTGCCGTAAAGTGGAAAGAACACTTCGTCGTAGTGGAATACGCTCCCCACCCTCTCGTCCAGCTTGGCGGAAAGCTTCATGTCGGTGGCCACTCCGATAACGCCGACCTTAACACCCTCGACCTCTTCATGAGCTTTGAGGATGGCATACAGAACCTCGTTCATGATTTTGTCATCCAGCAGCATGTTTATGTCGTCAAGGGCAACCACGAGAACCTTCTCTTCTTCAGCAACCTTGTTCATGATTCTGTAGTAGATTCTCTGGAACGGAGTGCCGAATGATGGAGGAGCGAAGCCCACAACCTGCTCAAAAATCCTGATAAAGACCTGCTGTTTGGTGTTTATGATCTGGCAGTTGACATAGACCGGAATGACCCGGGGATACTCCTCCAGTTCTTTCAGAATGAGTTTTACCGCCGTGGTTTTCCCGGTTCCCGGAGGGCCGAGGCAAAGGGTGTGGACAGGGGCGACACCTCTGGTTACAGGTTTGAGGTTGGCAGCAAGGCGAGAAAGCTGCACCTCCCTGTGGAGGTACTCTTCCGGCAGGTAATCTGGATCAAAAACCTCTGGATTTCTGAACAGGGTTTCGTCCCACGCAAGGAACTTCATTTCACGGAGAAGTTGGTTTTCATTCCTATTATATCTTGGCCTGATACACAACACGCTATTTCAGCCCTCTGGCATGACTGACGATGTGGCGCAGGGTTGAGATGATTATGGGAAGAGCTGTTTTTACGGCATTTTTTGAGCCGGGGAGACAGAACACAGCCTTATCCTCAACTACTCCTGCCGCAGCCCTTGTGAGTATTGAGTTGTAGCCGATTTCGTCGTAGCTGAGTCTTCTGAATAGCTCTCCAAAGCCAGGTATCTCTTTTTTGAAAAGAGGCGTTACCGCCTCGATGGTGACGTCTTTCGGGCTGAGTCCGGTTCCACCTGTGAGGATTACCGCCTCACACCTCTCCAGCATTTCGAGAATCTTGTCAACTATCTTGCCCTCATCGTCGGGAACCAGAGCGTAATCAACGACGTTGTAAAACTTTGAGAGCTCATCCCTCAGCGTTTTCCCGGATTCATCGTCTATTATGTCCAGGGCATGCAATCCTTCAACGTCTCCGTACTTCTGCCAGCGTGACGTGGATACTGTAATTATCCCGATAGAAATAACGATATCTGCTTCGTGGCTCACTCAAACCACCTCATTCGCCTCATCCGAACCACCTCTCAAGGGTCATCTGGCTGCTCTTCAGACCCTCTTTCAGCCTCTCCACAGCCTTCTCGACCCTGTCTCTGCTGAAGTCGTGCTCTTCGCATAAAAATTCTATTATTTTCTCCTCATCTGGCTTTCCAAAGCTTACCTTATAGTCGTCGCTTACCGGAGGGTTCAGGAAAAACTCCCTAATCTCTTCAATCATCCCCTGCTCTATATTGAGAGCCTTGAGGGTCTTGAACACGTCCCCGTAGCTCTTGACGTACTTCAGGGCCTTTTTGACGCCAACCCCTTTCACACCCTCGTTGTAATCGGTACCCACCAGAAGTGC
>CAZHKD010000163.1:0-3217 GCA_964533255.1 uncultured archaeon
TACATCTTCCTTGCTATTCTGCACACGTGGTGGAAGTAAACGGTTGGATACATCATGAATCGCGAAATCAGGAGAGATTCGGCAGCTCTTATCCCGCCAGCCTCTATCACCATGTCTCCCTCAAACTTTATTTTGGCAATCAGCCTCTCCAGATCGAAAATCCCGTATGCCACGCCGGTGTGGTAGGAATCCCTGACCAGGTAGTCCATTCTGTCTGCGTCGATGTCACCGCTGACCACACCACGCCTCTTTCCAGCTATGTGCTCGGCTAACCTCCTCACACGAAGACCAATGTCCTTCAAAACCTCCTTTAGCTCTCCACCCCTCCTGACGAGGTACTCTTCGTGCTTCATCCTCAGGTACTTTCTGACTATCAGTTCGCTGGAGTGGCTGAAGGGTGCATGGCCAACGTCATGGAGAAGAGCAGCGGCAATGATTTCCACGCGTTCATCTTCATCGCAATCCAGCTTTTCTGCAAGTTTGGAAGCTATATACATGACTCCAACGCTGTGCTCGAAGCGGGTGTGGTTCGCTCCCGGATAGACGAGGTTGGCGAAGCCGAGCTGCTTTATACGGCGAAGCCGCTGCATCTGAGGGGTGTCGATTATCCTGAGCTGCCATTCATCAACTGCTATTGTGCCGTGTATGGGGTCGTGGATGTTTTTTGTTTCCATAAGGAAGCTGTCAAGAGGGAAATAGATAAAGATAGGGGTTCGATGTCGTGGTTGAGTTCCAACTGGCTCAAGAATTCTACCACACAAGCTACCCAAGAACACAAGATTTTTTAACCAGGTGTCGTCCTCAACTCAGAATCGCTGGGGCCGTAGGGTAGCCTGGTTATCCTTCCGGCTTTGGGAGCCGGTGACCCGAGTTCAAATCTCGGCGGCCCCACTCGAAATTCTCAGCTACGGGGTGATTTACCCACCTCAGAAACTCCAGAAGACTGTTCTAGAGACTGGCTGAGATTCGGGATGTACTCTCTGCCAGCTTCCAGCATTCTTAGCTACTGAGGACGATACCAATGTGTTCCATTCCAGATGAACTTTTTCACCTTTTTGACGCAGTCCATACAGTACGGAAACCCGCCACTGGTCCGCAAGTTACAGGTTACAATAGGTACAATATGCATAAAATTATACATAGAAAATTTTTCACCAAAAAAGTGAAAGATGTGTATGACACGCAGTTATGTCAAGCAGCACCATGAGGTGCTTGTAAATTTGAGCGCGTGCCTCTGAGCGTGAAGCAGCGATTGGAGCTGCTACCGAACCCGTCCGAGTTTGTCGGAGAGGCGATTGAGCGAGCTCTTGCTGTACATGAGCCAAAATTTGCGGAAGAGCTCGAGAGACAAAGGCTTCTGAGAGAGGCAGAAGAGATTGCAGAAATCATCGAAAAGCTCAACAAGGCGTTTGTGATTGAAGAAGAGCGTGACGAGATTATTCGGAGATTTGAGGGAATTGTCAAAGCTCTGCAAGATGGCGAATGGCGGGAGGAGGTGCCCTTGGTGGAGGCTGCCGAAAGAGTACTTATAGCCTTCCAAAAGGACTTCAACTTGAACCGGGAATGGGCAATTAAAAAGGTCACAACCGTTTTTCCGGAGCTAGGGGTGATATTCTCAAATGAAGTGCCCGCACTGCGGTAAATTCATTGAGAACACCTTGTTTAAAGCCCTTGAACCTTATCACGATGACTCGGCAGTTGTTATCACGAATGTGGATTATGTCCTGGATGTAGGCAATAGGATCAGAGCTATCATAGAGGAGAAGCATTCAAACAGGAAGGTCATAAGAGGATACCAAGCAGTAACTCTGAAAAAGATAGCTAAATGCCTGAAAGTTCCATTTTATGTCCTATTCTCAAAGAACGGTTTAGAGCTTTACGAGTTCAACACTAAGGAAATTGTAAGATCCAACCCATATGTCAGCTTTGAAGATAAGGAGCCTGTTCTAGCTGGTTCTGTCTTAGATTTGGGAAGCCTCCTCTTTGAGAAATTCCTTGCTCACGCTCCTCCCCCAAGAAAGCATTTGAGAAGGTGAAACGAGTGAAGGTGGATGACACTACACAGCATAAAAAGCCGAAATTCAGGAGTTTGTGGGAGGTGTGGAAGTTGAAGGGTAAGGGTGGGTCCAAGGGTGGACCCAAGTACCTGGCTGGCTATATCGACTTGGGAATTCTCGGCAGAAAAGAAGTGTACCTGTTCAAGAACGAGCGGAGAGAGAAGGACAATCAGCCAGCTTTCAGGCTTGTCATCAAGGAAGGAGACAGCTGGAAGGAAGCTGATACGGGCGTATTATTATGCATCATTCAATCCAGAAAATGAGGAAGTAAAAGAGAGACAAACGAGATTCCATCATGCTCTGCAAGATAAGGGATTTCATGTCGTCGCAAAGCCATTGAGAAAAAGAAACAACGGCTTGATTGAGAAGGGTATAGACATTGCTTCGGCTGTGGATATACTTTCCCTGGGTTTCCATAAAGCCTACGATGTTGCCGTTCTGGTTAGCGGAGATGGAGACTTTATCCGTGCTATAGAAGTAATTAAATCTATGGGGCTGAGAGTCGAAGTTGCGATGTTCAGAAATGCTCTGAATCCAGATTTGAAAAGAATTGCAGACAGGTTTATAGCACTCGATGAACTGGCTGATGAAATTGAGAAGAAATAGCTTTTATTGCGGGTGGCCAGCCCAAAGTAGGACAAGGCTCCCAAGGGGCTGCTCAGGGGGAACACCCCCGCCACCCGCAGAGTTCTTATCAATTAGTTGTTGAAACCAATTACTATTTATTGGTTGCGGTAAAAACCACTCGACTTGCAAGAATGAAATATGCTCTCGCCTTTACGCTGAAATGCTTTTATTAAATAGAATAATTATTACATAATGTTATTTTCTTCCGAATTTTCTAAAAATCAATACTAAACTGAGGATAGATGCAGATACTATCAGACTGCCCCAAATTAGCGAATAGCTTTTTTCTTTTACTGTTACTTTAAATTCTTCCTTTACAGTTGTCTGATCACTTTTAACATTCACCTGAAGTTTGTATTCACTCGGAAGTGTATCAATTGGGACTTTTACCTTTAACACTACAATCCCACTCTCTTTTGGCTGAATAGCAGAGATTTCTTTAGGCTCAATAAAAACATCCCAGCCCACCGGCGCCTTTACATCAACCTTGACGTTCGTAATCGCAGCACCTCTCCCAGAATTTGAAACAATTA
>CAZHKD010000164.1:0-3210 GCA_964533255.1 uncultured archaeon
TCTTCAAGCCTGTAGAACTTCCCCTGAAAGTTGATCTTTTCCCCGTAATCGCTTTCCAGCATCACCTTCATGAGCTGAAGAGCTTCTTCAAGCCTGGCAACCTGCTGCCTGAATTCTATGCCATACGGAACGATGTTCTCAGCCTCTCCTGCTCCAATGCCCAGAATGAACCTGCCATTTGTTGCGTGGTTTGCCGTAACAGCCTGCTGCAGCAGCACAGCAGGGTGCCTTCTAAACACCTCCGTAACACTTGTCCCGAACCACATCTTCTCTGCTGAGTCCGCAGCATAGCATATCTCGCAGAATGGGTCGAAGAACATGTGGCACGATGGATAGCGCATGGCAAACGGCGTCTCCTTCCAGAGTTCATGCGGATACCAGCCCATCAGGTGGTCGGCAAACCACAAAGAGCTGTAACCCTTCTCCTCAAGCCTTTTGGCTGTCTTTCTTACCTCTCCAATTGGCGGAAATGTGGGGGCTACGGTTCCGAATTGCATGTGTTCACCTCATAACGTGTATTTTTAAATCGAAAAAGTAATTTACGGAAATGTCCTGCCAGCAATAGAGGGCTCATGTCCCGGCAGAATATTTGACCTTCTTGCTACAGACAGTGCTTTGTAGCAGCTATCGTACCACTCACTCAGGTCAACATGTAATCCGACTGGAGCAAACGGCAAAGGAATTGGCTGAATCTGAATCTTGTCTCCTTTCACATCCTGGATTTCAACGGGTTCCTTGGGTGGATTTAAGTTGAGAAATGTGTAGAAATGGTCTCCGGCAATCAGGTATGTTCCCTTTTCAGTCTCGACAGCCACCCCCTGCAGACCCTTCGTATGACCTGGCAGCAGAACGAGCTTCAATCCATCGGCGATCTCTGCATCTCCATCTACAAGGCAGATGTCCATATCCTCAAGAGGCTGAAAGAGCTTCTGGTCGTATGTGAGTCTGTAGTGTGGTGGCGGGTTGAATGCGCTTTCCCACTCACGCTTCTGCACGTAAATCCTTGCGTTGTGGAAAAGCTCAGCGTTGGCAACATGGTCGAAGTGCAGGTGGGTGAGAATCAGGATGTCGACCTCCTCGGGCTTTACATTCGCCTGGCTGAGCGCGTCTCTCAAACCCTTCTCTCCGCCACCAGAGACAGGAAAGTTGTGTACCAGGCCGTTAACGGGTTCTTCAATTCCTGCATCAACCACGACCTTCTTGTCTCCTTCCAAATACCAGACATAGACCGGCCCACCAATAAACCTCGTCATATCTCCGAGCATATGAACAACTCCCAGAGGAGCCGTTATTTCGGCCTGTTTAAGTGGCCTGATCACGTACACCTTCACTCACCTCCTTTCTCCTTCTCCTGGAGAACTCTCCAGAGAATCTTACCCGCCCCGCTCTTTGGAAGCTCCCTAACGAACTCGATTATGCGGGGATACTTGTAGGCGGCCATCTGCTCTTTTGCCCACGAGATTATCTCCTGCTCGGTAACTTTCCCCTCATACTCGGGTTTCAGCACAACGAACGCCTTTACCTCCTCAACAACCCTGCTATCTGGAACACCTATAACGCAGACCTCTTTAATCGCCGGATGCCTGTACAGAACCGCCTCAACCTCTGCAGGCCAGACCTTGAACCCGGCTCTGTTTATCATCCTCTTTATCCTGTCCACGATGAAAAAGTAGCCATCTTCATCCATATAGCAAAGGTCTCCGGTTCTGAAGTACCTTTTACCGTTGATTTCGATGAAAGCTTTCTCGGTCTCCTCCGGTTTGTTCCAGTACCCTTTAAACACTTCCGGTCCGCTTACAACCAGCTCGCCCTGCTCGTTTGGTGGCAGAACTTCGCCGGTTTCGACGTCGATTATAAGAGCATCAACACCGAAATCCGGTATGCCCAAGCACTGGAGCTTTGGATTGCCGGGCGGATTCATGTGGGTCTGGGATATAGTCTCTGTAAGTCCGTATCCCTCAATGTACTCGAGACCGGTCAGCTGGAAAAGCTTTTCCGCAACAGCTTTCGGCATCGGAGCGCCGCCACCTCCCACGGCTATGAGCGAGCTCAGGTCTCTCTTTGATATTTCCGGATCTGCAAGCAGATCAACAACCATCGTAGTTATGTTTACCCAGTGCGTGCATCGATACCTTTCTATTGCCTGTACGGCAGTGTTCCTGTCCCATCTTGAGAGTAGCACTATTGTCGCTCCAACGTAAATCGGGGCGAGCATCGAGTGGACCATGCCCGTCACGTGGAAATACGGAAGCGTTGCGAGACAAACGGCGGCAGGAGTGAGATTCCACCAGTGTACTGAACTCAGGACATTGGCAATTGCTGTGGAGTGTGTGTGCATGCACCCCTTGGGCGTTCCTGTCGTGCCGGCAGTGTAAGGTATTAACGCCAGATCCTCGCTGGTAACATTAACCTCAGGTGGGTTTCTATCCTTCAAAGCCTCCTCCCACGACGTGGCATCTTCAGCACCTATTCTGACTTTAGCGAACTCTGGAACAGGCAACTCCGGCTCTTCGGGTATGTAATCCGAATGACTGCCGCAAACTACCTCGATACCAAGTTTATCCGCGACTGGAGCAATTCTCCCGTACAGTTCAGAAGTTGTGACAGCTATTCTGCATCCCGAATCTGATAAAATGTACTCCAGCTCCCTTTCAACCAGCATCGGGTTTACAGGAACAACAACCGCATTCCCCCTCAGTGTACCAAAATAGGCGATTACGAAGTGTGGTGAGTTCTGCATGTATACAGCTACTCTGTCTCCCTTCTGGATACCTTTTGATGCCAGATACGTGGCGAATCTCTCTACGGCATCCCACAGCTCAGAATAGCTTATCCTCTTTCCGTAGTAGACTATGGCGGCCTTTTCAGGATACCTTCTTGCAGAAGTTTCGAGAAACTCGAACAGAGGTACCTTTGGGTAATCCAGCTCTGTGGTCAGCATCTTCGGCCAGAATTTCAGCCACGGCCTCTCAATTTTCATAATATTAACCATGATTGTTTCATATTTAACGATTTCGACGACTGATAATATTACTAAAATGCGAAACTAAACTGGCGAGAAGTTTCAAAGCCTCAGTCCGGGAGATAAGTCACACCTGGGCCAAAAACAGCAGGTGACTGCGCTCCAAAGGCACAGAAAATCTGCCGATATATTCTCCCCCAACAAAAATGTGGTACTATGTTTTTTACTGGAAATGACGTCAGAAAACA
>CAZHKD010000165.1:0-3199 GCA_964533255.1 uncultured archaeon
GGAAGTCCTTATTTTTCAGTACATTATCCACATCCTTTCTTTTGATTATTTTCCGGCCAACGACTTTGCCACCATATTTTTTTACAGTTTGAGAGTATTTTTCAGTATAACTTTCTGCCTGCCATCCACCACAAACCACAATGATAAAGACTTTTTTGTCTGCCAGTTTCCCTGATTTCAGCAGAGATGTAATTGGGGGGCAGTTGAATGTCCATTTTGGAAAGCAGAGGATTATTTCATCACTCTCAATTGCTTTATGGGAAATTTCAACTCCAAGTCCCGAAATGAAGGACAAAATCAGCCATTCAATATATGAACGAGATCTCTCTGGTTTAATCTCAACAATTCTGCAGTTTAACTCTGATGCAAGGAATTCTGCGACCTTTTTCGATGTCCCGGTGTATGAGAAAAAAACGACTTCCATCACAGGACAAACTTCCTTTCTCTTTTAATTTCAGGAACATTTGCAAGGGCGTTCCTCTTAATCATGCTCAGATATTCTTTACCAATCTCCTTTTCAATTTTTCTCAGGTTTATGATAAAACATCCGGGGATTCTGACATCAGCTAATTCTCTCAACTTCTCTGTGATCTCTAAAAATTCCACTATGCTCTCAGTCCTCTCCATGTCGAGCCCGTGACTCTCCATCAGCTCCTTATCATAAACCGAAAGGGGCTGAAGGAATACCTCCATGTTGAGCCTGTTCGCAAGCTCTGCAAGCTCGAAAACGTCCTTATCGTTAATTCCGGGCATGTAAATCGTCCTGATAACTCCCCTGATGGACGAACTGCTCAGTGCTTTGAGATTGTCCATCAGAATGTCAAATCCATCGAAGCCCGTTATTCTGGCGTACTTCTCCTTAGAAGAGACGTCCAGGCTAACCATGGCAAGCTCAAAGTATTTCTCGAGCCTTTTTATCGCCTTCTCGTTCAGCAGAATGCCGTTGGTCTGCAAATCGAGCCTCGCCTGCGGGAACATGTCTTTTAACTCTCTCGCAACCCTCTCCACTTCATCTATCCCTGCAACAAGCGGTTCGCCGTACTGAGAGAGTGTTATTGACCTCACGTCTTTTGTGTCTCCGTAGTATCCGGGCTGAGGAGCCTTCCCTTTCTTTAAGGCCACGTTGGAGTAGCAGTAAATGCAGTTCAGGTTGCACTTTGGCGTGATCTCGTAAGTCGGGTGGTGAACGGGGTTCTCTATGCTCTCGTCACTTCCCTGACAGTGCGTGCAGTGCGTCGCGGGAAACATAAAACGGTGTTAAAATGAGGGGTTTAAAATGGTTGCTGGTTACTGAATGCCTGACTCGTAAATTCTGGGCAAAGTCTCAATAAAAAAAGGTGCATTAAAAGGTAATCAATAACAGCCCGCCGTAAACCACTGCCACAACGAACAGCGCCATCGTCAGAGTGTTAACTGCCCTCTCGTTCCTTCCCCCAAAGTCCGTGTCCAGCAAGATCGCCCTTAGCCCGTTGAATGCGTGGAATGAGGCTGAGGCTAAGAAGAGCCAGTAGAATGCCTTTATTGCCGGGTTGGATAGCCTTTGAACGACCTTCGCGTACTCTAAGGCATCGTGGGATGTCAGGTGGGTTATGTACAGGTGGAAGATGACGAAGGCGAAGAGCAAAAGCCCGGTTATCATCTGAAATACCCAGCCAAACGGCTCCAGAACCCTTCTCGTGTGTGATTCGCTCATTTTACCACCCCGTGAGGAACAAATACATCACGTACGTGCTGTACAGCCAGAATGCCAGCGCAAGCAGGGTCATAAGATATACCAGCGCCCTTCTTGCTTCATACAGCAGACCGAACTCGTTCAGCACGACTCTCAGGCCGTTGAAAGCGTGGTAGAATGTGGCCAGAAACAGCAGCGAATCTAAGGGCAGAGTTTCCAGCTTCACGGTCGTGGAGATGAATGCCGTGTATGTCTCTTCTCCAATCCTGAGGCTCGTCAGGAAGCTGAGGTGAGCGATAAGGTAAAGCAGGAGAACTATGCCTGTGAGCCTGTGGAATGAGTAGGCCAGGCTGTTCAGCGATTTTCCCTTCAGCGTAAACCATCCCGAAACTCCTTTCATTTCAATCACCTGAAGATGCTCTTAATCATGTGGATCGCGCTCATCAGCCTCATCTTCTGCACAGCTTTTGCCGGCTCTATGCTTTTCGGACACACCTCGCTGCATTCAGCGTTGAAATGGCACCTCCACACGCCCTCAGAGCCTGAGACAAGGCTGAGCCTCTCCTCCTTGCCCTCATCCCTGCTGTCTGCACAGAATCTGTAAGCGGCGGTTATGGCAGCCGGCCCGAGATAGTCGCTCCTCGTCGCGCTTGCAGGACAGGCTGAGTAGCACGCTCCGCATTTTATGCAGAGCGTGAAGTCGTAGTAGGCGTGCAGCTCCTTCGGAGTCTGAAGTAGTTCCTTCGGATTCTCGTAGTCGTCATCATCTCTCATCAGGTAGGGCTTAACAGCTTCATGCTTCCTGAAAAAGTCATCCATGTCCACGATCAGGTCCTTCAGGACGGGCATGTTGTCGAGCGGCTCGATCTCGAGAGTGCTGCCAATATCCAATATCTGCGTCTCGCATGCAAGCCTCGGTTTGCCGTTGATCTTGACCGCACAGCTCCCGCATACACCCATTCTGCACGAGGCTCTGAAAGCCAAGGAGCCGTCGAGGTTCTCCTTTATGTAGTAAAGTCCATCCAGCACAGTCATCCCCCTTCTGGCTGTGAAGCGGAAATCCTGCCAGTAGCTCTTATCTCCATCAAACCTCCTGATCCTGAAGAGCACCTCCCTCTCCATGCCCTCACCTCAGTACTTCCTCTCAACGGGCTGCCACTTGGTTATCGTCACGGGAATGTAGTCCAGTTTAGGCCCTTCCGGAGTGTAGTATGCGAGTGTGTGCTTCAGCCAGTTCTCATCATCTCTCTTCGGATAGTCGAGCCTGTAGTGCGCTCCCCTGCTCTCAGTTCTTGCGTAGGCTCCAACAGCAACAGTCTCAGCCAGATCAAGCATGAAGCCGATCTCCATGGCCTGCATTAAATCTGTGTTGAACCCTCTCTTCTTGTCCACAATCTCGATATTCCCATACTTCCTCTTCAGCTCCTGAATCTTCTTTATTCCCTCCTTCATTTCCTCACCAGTCCTGAATATCCAGAAGTGCCTGTCCATTACCCCGTTCAGCTCCTTTTTGATCTCGTATGGATT
>CAZHKD010000166.1:0-3174 GCA_964533255.1 uncultured archaeon
CGTTCAACGAGCTCAAGCAGTCAACCGTTCTGGATGACGTGAATTCAGCTCTCGCCACCGTCATCTTTCTCGACACGCTCTACCAGGAGCTCAAGAGAAAACTGAAGGAAATGAAGGAGCACACCGAACAGATACAGCAGCTCAAAAACCAGCTCCAGGATGCTGGCAGGCAGGGAAATCAGCAGCAGGTGGAGCAGATCATGCAGCAGATACAGCAGCACTCACAGGAGATGCAGAACCTCGTCAAACAGGGAGCCATCAGCGTAGCAGCCAGGAAAGCCCAGCAGAACTTTCAGAGTGTGCAGAGCGCCATCCAATCAATGGGCTTTGGAAACCAGCCGGGGGAGAAAGTAATAGTGGACCCGGAAACGGCAATCCAGCTCGCCGCAGAGATACAGCGGAACGAGCACATCAGGAAGATGATAGAGATGCTCGGCAGGATGCGCAACCTGCTGAGGTCGACGTCCAGGGCAAAACCGAAGCCGAGCAGGATGGAGCTCCACAGGATAACCATGGGCAGAGACATTGAAAGGCTGATCCCCTCGGAAATTCTCAAGCTCAGGAAGTACCGCAGGGTATTCTACAAGGACTACTACGAAGGCAGGCTGCTCTCCTACGAGCTGAAGAGGAGAGAGGATGAGGTAAAGGGCCCGATAGTCGTGGCGATGGACCTGTCAGGTTCAATGAAGGGTGCAAGGGAGCAGTGGGCCAAAGCTGTCGCTTTAGCCACCATAGACCAGGCAGTTAGGGAGAAGAGGGCGTGGGGCATGATTGCTTTCGACAAAACCATCAAGTACTCCAGAATTTTCAGGAAGCCCCCTTCTCCGCAGGAAGTCCTGGAAATAATGAAGCTCGGAGCAAGTGGTGGAACGAGCTTTGAAGAACCGCTTAGAGAATCAATGAAGTTCGTGGAAGAGCTGGGAGATAAGGCAGACATCCTGTTCATTTCTGACGGCGACTGTACTGTCAGCGAAGCCTTCCTCAAGCAATTCCTGCAGTTCAAGAAGCAGAAGGGCGTAAGGGTAATGGGAGTTCTGATCACGGGCGTGGCTAGAGTTATGCGCAGGTTCAGCGACAATATGCTGGAGCTGAGAGGTGCGCTGAGCAACGAAGCGGCTGAGGAGGTCTTCAAATGGCTAACCTGAGGTTTTTAGGGTTTTCCTGCGCCGGGAGATGAACCATGGGGGAGGTATCATGTTTCGTGAACCAGAGCGACTGCGCGAATCCGGAGCTACCGGTTTACGGACAGAAGGAGCTGAAAATTCTGAGCCGATTTCGACGAACAAGCGACGAACTGATTATGGAGTTTGTGTACACTGAAAACGGATGGACGCCCACCTGGAAGATGGCGAGAGAAGACCTGAGACACATGGTAAACCGGGATGTTGTGGACGTCTCGTATCTCATACAGGTCATCGAGGGCAGCGTGCTCAAGAGGGTTGAGAAGAGGAATGGCGCAACGGTTACAAAGCTGTTCACCGTTACCAGGTGGGGTTTGATAGACATGCTGTACGACTACGAGAGGGGCGTGTACGTTCTCAGGACGGGAATTAAGCTGGAGGATGCAAGAAGGTTTTTTGGCTCAACTGGCCGGAGGAACTGATGGAGGTGGGAGGTGTGCTCCTTACCGGCTTTCTGAAAAAACTGAAAAAACTGAGAACCCTGAGAAACCTGAGAAAATTCAGGAGGAAAAACCCCCGGGAGATCAGGTTCAACGAAATCATCGACGATATTCTTGGGGAGCTGCTCGACGCCAGAGAAAAGGGGAAAAAGGAGATCGAAAGAAGGGCTGAGGAGCTGGAGAGGCAATACAGCAGATTGACCGGCTTCAATGTAAAAATTGAGGCCGACGAGTGCGGTGCCACCATCTGGATCAACGACCTGCAGTTCGATTACGAGTTTACCGATGAAGGTGAGGGTGAAGGAAGTGCCGATTTGCAGGCCGGAGCACGTGAGAACCGGACAGAAGGCATGGGTGGGTTTGACGACCTGAGCTACATCCGCTGACTTTTTTGCGCTAATTGAAACCCTTTACAATCTGTTTTCCTGTTTTTGGTGTTTTGGTCTTCGGTTTTATGCCAGGAGGTGTTGGTATGACTGAGGTTGTTGACTTTTTCGAAGTAGACCACGATGAGCTCGTCCAGGACATCGTAGATGCCTACGAAACGAAAACACCCCTCTTCGTGTGGGGCAGAACCGGGATCGGCAAGTCTTACACGATCAAGAGGGCCGGCAGGATCCTAGCAGAAAAGTACGACAGAAAATACACCGAAAGCCTGAGAGACATCGACGGCGAACACTTCTTCATCCTGGACAGGAGGCTCGCGTATAGAGACCCCACAGACCTTATAGGAGTGCTGTACAAGGACAACGGCGTTTCGAAGTGGCACTACCCCGAGTGGCTGACGAAACTCAGCAAGCAGAGGGAAGAGGAGGAGGGAATAGAGATCCGGGGAATTCTGGCCCTGGAAGAAGTCAACCTCGCGCCGCAGCTGACTCAAAACGCCGCATACGAGCTTGTCCTTGACCGCAAGATAGAGGACCTGGAGCTGGCAGATGGCGTCATTGTGGTGGCGGCGGGAAACGTCGCCGAGGACAGGGCGTACACCTTCGACCTCTCAGATCCCCTGAAGACGAGGTTCACCCACGTTACGCTGAAAATACCGGTGTTCAAGGACGAGGAGAAAAGACAGGGCTGGTTCTACTGGGCTGCAGAAAACGGCATCGACGGCAGAATCCTCGCCTTCCTGAACTTCCAGCCGAACCTGCTGTTCAAGTACGTGGAGAACGACAGAACGTTCCCGACACCGAGGGGCTGGGAGAAGGCCTCAAAGCTCATGAAGGGGAAGTCCAACGATAGGGCCTGGAGGGCTGTTGCGAAGGCGTGCGGGTACGTCGCCGGCCTGCAGTTCAAACAGTTCATGGAGCTCAGCGTCAGCGTGGACCTCGAGGAAGTCCTGAAGATGCCCGAGAAGTTTCTCGACCTCGAGATGTCCGTCAGGTTCTCGGTTATAGCCTCACTCACGCACCTCTACAGCCAGAAACCGGAGAAGTACGCAGAAAAGCTGCTCAAGCTGGCGGCACACCTGTTCACCGGCATATACGATGACGGAAAGCTCAGCGAGTACGTCAGGCTCGCTGCAAAATGCGAAGGGCTGAGCGGTGAGGAGCTCG
>CAZHKD010000167.1:0-3128 GCA_964533255.1 uncultured archaeon
TCGTACTCCTTCCCGTAGGGCATTATCTCCTTCTCGGCGAACTCCCTAACTGCGTCCTGCAGCATTCTGTGTTCTTCACTCAGGCTGAACTCCATGCTGACCTCCTCCGTTTAAAATAGGGGTATTCAGTAGAGTCCGAATACCACCGCATCCCCCTGCCCGAGACCTGCGCAGAGGGTCGTTACTCCGTATTCGCTCTTCCTTCTCAGCATTTCGTGCATGAGCGTTACAACCAGCCTTGCACCCGTTGCACCTATGGGTGACCGAGAGCCACAGCCCCACCGTTCACGTTCACTTTCTCAAGGTCTACCCCGAGAAGCTTTGAGCTTATCAGGGTTACAGCGGCAAAGGCCTCGTTTATCTCCCACAGGTCAATCTCGTCCTTGCTGAGCTCCGCCTTCTCAAGGGCGGTCTCGGCAGCGTAGGCAGGGACGGTTGCTATGTACTTCGGATCCCTTGAAGCCTGGCCGTGGGCAATCACTTCGAGCTTCGGCTCGGCTCCAAGCTCCCTCGCCTTATCCTCGCTCATCAGGACGACTGCAGCAGCCCCATCGCTGGTGTTTGGAGCGTTCGCAGCCGTAATCTTACCGTCTTTCCTGAAAACCGGCGGGAGGCTCTTTATCTTCTCCAGCGTCGTGTCGCGCCTGGGGCACTCATCTGTGTCAACGATTACGCTACCCTTCTTCTGTTTTATCTCCACCGGCAGGATTTCCTCGGCAAATCTGCCCTCATCGATTGCCTTTACCGCCTTCATGTGGCTCTGGTAGCTCCACTCGTCCATCTCATCCCTGCCGACTCCAAATTCGTCAGCGACGTCTTCTGTGTTCTCCGCCATGTGCTGGTTGTAGACCGGGTCCCACAGCCCGTCGTGAACCATCAGGTCAACGAGTTCGGCGTTGAACATTCTGTAGCCCCATCTCGCTTTAAGCAAAGCGTAGGGAGCGTTGCTCATGCTCTCCATTCCGCCTGCGACCACCACGTCGGCCTCGCCCATCTGGATCATGAGGTGAGCGAGAGCCACAGCCTTCAGGCCGGAGGTGCAGACCTTGTTGATCTGATACGCGGGAACAGTGTTGGGCAGGCCCGCTTTCAGAGCGGCATGCCTGGCGGTATTCTGACCGCATCCAGCCGTGACAACGTGGCCCATTATCACCTCGTCTACGTCCTCGGGCTTTATGCCAGCCCTGGCAATGGCCTCTCTTATAACCAGCGCCCCGAGCTCAACAGCAGAAAGGTCCTTGAGTGATCCTCCGAATTTTCCGATTGGTGTACGAACACCGCTAACCACAACAGTCTTTACCATAATGCAACACCTCGAAGGAGTCTGATGGGATTAATAAATACCTTTCGAACTTATCATAAAAATCCACATTAATAATTATAATTTCTCAGCTTAAAAGTTCGGTAAGGCGGTGAAAAGCAAGGTATTTAATTTGCTGCTGGGAATCAAATTGTATGCTTGAAGGGATGAGGGTAATCGAGATGGCCTACTTCTATCCCGGCCCCTACTGCACCCAGATGCTTGCAGAGCTTGGAGCGGAGGTAATCAAGGTTGAGCCGCCTGACGGCGACCCGATCAGGTACAGAAGGGAGATATTCGCTGCCCTGAACAGAAACAAGAGGAGTCTGGTTCTGAACCTGAAGGAAGAGGAGGACAGGCAGAAGTTTCTGGAGCTTGTGGCTGAAGCTGATGTCGTTGTTGAGGGCTTCCGCCCCGGCGTCGCAGCGAAGCTGGGGGTGGACTATGAGGCTGCCCGGAAGGTCAACCCATCCATCATCTACTGCTCCATTTCAGGCATGGGTCAGAATCCGAAGATAAATGCTCCCGTTCACGACATCAACGTCATCAGCATGGCGGGGATCTGCGAGATAGCCGGAACAAAGCTTGGCAGGCCTTACGATCCAAACGTCCAGATTTCCGACTTCTCTTCAGCGGTCTTCGCCACCATAGCGATACTTGCAGCCTACGTGCGAAAGCTGAAAACGGGAGAGGGCTGCTACATTGACGTCAGCATGCTGGGTACAGTCCTTGCAGCCATCCCCGTCCACTCCTCCAGGCTGCTGAACGGCATGGAAATTGCTGAGGACTTCGTTGCGAATCCGGGATACGAGATATACAGGGCGAAGGATGGCTACATATCTTTTGGCATCCTGAACGAGCCCCACTTCTGGAAGAGGTTTTGCGAGGCTTTGGGTCTGGAGTATGGCGACATGTCCTTTGAGGAGAGGGTGGAGAGGCGGGAGGAGATAAGGAGGGCGATTGCCGAAAGGGTTGGAGGGATGGAGACGAAGGAGCTTCAAAGGCTTCTGGGCGAGAAAGTCCCCTTTGGAATCGTCAGCAGCATGGAAAACGTCAGGGATCTGGCAGATGAGGAGCTGTTTGCCACAGCGGAGTTTGACAGGAGTTACACTGTGGTGGGATTCCCGGCCATCTTCAGCAATTTCAGGCCGAAGAGGAGCGGGAAGGTGCCAAGGCTCGGTGAGGGGTGAATGAGCATAATGGACATCGTGGTTGGTGGCGGGAAATACGGGCTGGAGGCTGTGGAGTACCTGCTGAAGCACGAACGGGACTTTGTTGTGGTTGACGTTGATGAAAACTGCCTGGTTCAGCAGAAGCACGGCTTTGAGGTTGCTGACACCCCTATTGAAGCTGAAAAAGGAAGATTGTTTGTGAAAGGCGGTATTGAAGAGGTTTTAAAGCTGATTGAGAAGCTCAAGCCAGAGTACGTTTTCCCCACCGCCCCCATCCACATCGCTGCAGCGCTGCTGACCGAGAAATACGGATTTGAGCCCTGGAATGAGGGCGTTGACTGCATCCTTGCAGGACTGCCGGCAAAAATCATCCTTTCTGCAGGCAGGGGCAGCGTGACGGTCAGCTACAACCGGGACAGAGAATGTGTGACGAGGTGCAGGGCTCCAGACGTGTGCCCGGTGACTGGAGTGAAAAAGCCGGCCCCCATGTACGAGATGCTGCGCTTCGCATCAGGTGGATTCATAATCCAGAGCCATTATCTGCAGCCGGGACTCGGAGCGTTGCAGGGTGAAGACGTTCTTAATCTTCTTGAGTGGGCTTCAGAAAGGCGAGAAGTGGTTGTGGGGACAGCTTGCAGGTGCCATGGTGTTGTGAC
>CAZHKD010000168.1:0-3087 GCA_964533255.1 uncultured archaeon
TATGCAGCAAGACTGAAGAACCACTCCTTGGTGGTTGCAGGATTCTACTACGGCGATTTCAAAACCTACCCGCTGCACTCCTTCCTCAAATCAGCCTACAGGAAGCTTTTTTGCAGAAAAGATTCCAGAATGGCCTATGATGGCTACAAGAAGCTGCTGACCTCTTCCGGATTTTCCATCACCGAGGGGCTGAACAGCTTCACAGCAAGGAACGAGAGCCTGGTAATCTACTGCCGGCTTGACGGTAAGAACATCATGGTTGCCAGAGCCGAAAAAGCTGAGGAGACGCTTTTAAATGCTGTTCTGAATTCAGTTTGAAGAAATAACTATGGACAGCCGTTCTCCTTCCAGCCCCTCCATGCATAGTAGTCACTCAGCATTTTCTCCACCATCTCAGATGTTATCTCCGCCCTTCCGAAGTAGTCCCGCCAAGTCTTGTACCCTTCCCAGGTCTTGAGAGGTTCGAAGAAGCGTGATGGCGGCTTATCGTGCTCCCTGCTGTAACCCTCCCGGCAGTTCAGCTTTCTCGCCATGGTGAATGCTTTCTCTGCCGAAGCAACCAGCTCCTCCGGAGAGCTTTCGATGCCTGTAGCATGACTGAAGAGGGACGCTACCGTTTCTATATCCAGGTTCTTGGCTATGCTCTCCCTCCTGCAGAGCCCCATGCCGTTCAGCACCCACAGCCAGTTTTCGGCGGCGATGGTGTAGAGGGCTGCGTTGAATGCCTCGCCGAAGGTGGCATTTATGAGCTCATCTGATGCGCCAATACGCTTCATGTACCTCCTGACGCTCTCTTCACTCCTGCCAGGCAGCACTGTAACTGTCACCGGCCCCTCCTGTGCCCCCCTTGGATTGGTGAGCAAGCCGAAGGACTCGCTGGCGAAGGACACTCTGGGATCAAACAGGGATTCCATGTTCTTGATGAAGTGGGACTCTTTCCTCACCCACCCGCCGAACTTCTCCACTAGCCCCTCAAAGCCCCGTCCCATGTACTCGCCGAAATCCCTGCCCTCTGCCACCATTTCCAGTGCCTTTATAACCGCTTCACCACTTCTGGACGGCTCAAATCCCAGCTCGTCCTCGAAAACCTTCCCCTCCTCGTACAGCGTTGCCACGAAGTCGTAGAGCTCCGCAAAAAGCATGGCATCGATTCCGTGCCTGTTGGCAACATCATGGCATTTTACAGCCACCTCAGCACTCTCAACCCCGCATTTCACACCAAACTCGTAGGCAACGCCAAGGTAGAGCGAGGCTTTCGTTTCGATGACCTCATCGTTCAGTTTGGCCTCCAGAATGGACTTGCATGGTGACAGGCAGCCGTGGCAGCCGGTGCTCTGCTTTTTCAGCCTTCCCCTGTAATTTCTCACGCCGAACTCCTCCGCCACTTCCTGGCTCACAACAACGGTCTTCTTCTTGAAGGCAAGGTAGCCTTCTCTTGCCCATGAATCCCAGGCAGCCATAATGCCGATGTCTGCGTAGAGCTTTGTGACTGGATCGGCCTTCACCCTGTCCCTGAGTTCCTTGACGAGCTTGCCAAACTCCCGGGGATTTGCCGGCTCAGATGTTCTGCTGCCCTTCACAACCACTGCCTTGATTTTCTTGGAGCCAAGAACCGCCCCAAGCCCTCCCTTGCCGAGATGGTGAATGGCGTCTATCAGCGTGAGGGAAAGCGGAACTCTGTTCTCACCGGCCTTCCCTACTGCCAGCACGCTGCCCTTGTGTTTCTCCTTCAGGTAATGGGTGGTTTCCGCAATGTCCTTCCCCCAGAGGTTTGCAGCGTCTTCAACGCTCACCCTCCCATCCTCAACCAGAATGTAGCATGGCTTCTCCGCAACGCCCTTCAGAATTATGAGGTCGAAGCCGGCCCTCTTCATGTCTCTTGCAAAGGCCCCTCCGCCCACTGCTGGTCCGAAGGTTCGATTGACGGGGTTTTTCGTTACTGCAACGACCTTTGTGGCTCCCGGCACAGTTGTGTTGGTGAGAATTCCGGCAGCGAAGATTGCGAAGTTCTCGCCGCTCAGGGGGTCGCCTTCAAAATAGAGCTTTTCGGCGTAGTGATAAGCTATTCCTATCATCCCCCGGTAATCGTAATATAGCTTTTCAGGAATTTCGAACTCCTGAACTTCGCCTGTTGAAACGTCAATCTCAACTCCGGCTCCAGTATAGGTCATGATTAAAGCTTGTAGGGCGATTATATATATTTGGTGGGATTTGTGCTCGGGGTCGTGCTTTACGTTATCCTCAACTCACGTTAAACCCCAAAGATTAATTAAATTTTTAATCATGTTCTTTCACTGTAGTGTGGTGATGCGATGAAGGTAATCAAAACAGCCTGCGAGCTCTGCGCCTGGAGCTGCGGTATGAACGTTTACGTTGAGGGGGGCAAGATCACCAGAGTCTCAGGCATGAAGGAGCACCCCCTCAACAGGGGCCGCTTATGCCCAAAAGGAAGCGTGTCAGCAGACTACGTTTACGCAAAGGACAGGATTACCCACCCAATGGTTAGAGAGGGAGGTAAATGGCGGAGAATAGAGTGGGATGACGCAATAGACATGGTTGCGGAGAACCTGAAGGAGGTCGCCGAGACAGATCCGAAAGCCTTCGCAACCATAATCGGAATGCCAATTCTGCTGGGCGGCTCCTCAACTGTCAGCTTCATAAGGCGCTTCATGGACGTCTACGGCACTCCAAACTGCTTCTCCCCGGAAAGCATGTGCTACAGACACCAGATAATAGGATACATCCTTACCCTCGGAAAATTCCCCGTAGCTGACCCCGAGAATGCAAACTGCATAATCGTCTGGGCCCACAACCCCCACGCCTCAAAACCGCCCCTTGCCTGGATGATTGAGGGGGCGAGAAAGCGGGGAGCTAAGCTGATAGTCATCGACCCCAGGAGGACGAAGGTTGCCGAGATGGCAGACATACACGCAGCCGTGAGGCCGGGAAGCGACATCTACCTCGCCATTGGCCTGATGAAGGTCATAATCGAGGAGGAGCTCTACGATAAGGACTTCGTGGCAAACTACTGCCACGGCTTCGATAAGCTGAAAGAGCACGTTTCTGCCTTCAGCTTGGATGAAATCG
>CAZHKD010000169.1:0-3075 GCA_964533255.1 uncultured archaeon
CTTTTTTCATAACCGCTCTGACGGGCAACTGCCCCACGCCTTCCACCATGAACAGAATTCTTCCCGTTTCCTCATCAATTTTTATGGCGTCCACCGGGCATTCCTTAACGCACTCGTAGCACAGAGAGCACTCAGTTATTTTCACCGGAACTGCCTTTCCATTATCCATCTCGAAAACGTTTCTGGGACAAACCTCGATACACTTTTCGCAGCCGTCACAGCCCTCAACCGTAATCTCCGGAACGATCCTGTAAACACACACTGAAACCGGCTGGAATTTTGCGTGTTCTCTGCCCGTTCCCAGCCTGGCTATTGCCTCAATCATTAGCTGCTGTCCTTCGTAAAGCTGAACCACCGGGATGTTGTCGTAAACGGGGGTTGTTTCGGGGTCATCGGAAACGAAGTCTCCGGAATAGACCATCTTTGGCCCCTCAACGTTCAGCCTCAGGCTCACCTGGCAGCTGGGGCAGCCTTCGCCTCCACAAACACACTTATCCTGCATGTTGAACCGTTCAAGGTCGGTCTTGAGAGGGACAAGCCCTATTCTGTGGGCAATAATTTCGTCGTAAAGCAGGGAGGTGTTCATGTATATGTCCACGTAATCAACCGCCATCGTTGGAACCAGGCTTTTCATGGCTCTCCGCCACGAGTTTGCGAATGCTGGATTGGAATCGCTAAGAATAAATCTGACTTTGAGGTCTTCCTCTTCAATGAATTCTACTTTCATCTCAAACACCGCAAAAAAGGGAATTAAACCCTTCTACCCCTCTTGCCACCGGGCGGCCGGGTGCCGTCGTGGGGTATCGGTGTTACGTCCTCTATTCTTCCAATTTTCAGGCCTGCTCTGGCAAGGGCTCTGATGGCAGCCTGAGCTCCAGGGCCAGGGGTGGTATGCTTGTTACCGCCGGGGGCCCTGACCTTGATGTGGACACCCTCAATTCCCTTATCCTTGGCTTTCTCGGCAGCTCTCAGAGCAGCCTGCATGGCTGTGTAGGGATTTCCTTCGTCCCTGTCAGCCTTAACTATCATCCCGCCGCTTACCCTTGCTATCGTCTCGCTGCCGGTAATATCGGTAATCGTAATTATCGTATTGTTATATGAAGAAAATATGTGGGCTATTCCCCAGATACCCTTCTTCTTTTCAGCCATACTACTCAGCCTCCATCAAACCCTTTGATGCGAAAGGCGATGTTCTGTAATACCCAATCTTGCTTTCCTCATCCCTCTCAACAATGTAGCTGGGTGCAGTTATCCTTCTGCCATCCACGGCGATGTGGCCGTGCACTATCATCTGCCTGGCCTGCTTTATGGTTCTGGCCAGCCCCTGCCTGTAGACGAGGGTCTGCAGTCGCCTCTCGAGGAAGTCCTCAACGCTCAGGTTCAGAATGTCGTCAAGGGTAGCATTTTCTTCCAGCACACCCATTCTGCTGAGCCTTCTGATAACCTGCTGCGCTTTCGCTTTAGCGTACTCTCCTTCCCTGCCCGGCAGGTCTATCTTGGCCAGCAGATCCCTCGCAACTCCCCTGTACTTCCTGAGGATGTTCTGGAACCTCCAGAGCTCCCTCTTGTTCCTCAGTCCGTACTTCACAACTATCTGAATCTCCTTTTCCAGCCTCAGTTTATCCCAGGGACGGGTTGGTGTGACGTATTTCTTTCTGTGCCTCTTTGGATCACCCATAAATTATCACCCTATTCACCTTCAACCAGATATTTTCCGTCAATTCAAGTTCATCATTCTTAACATTACTTCTTCCTTCTTATAACTCCCACTGTGACTCCCTTTCTGCCGGTAGAGCGTGTGCGCTGTCCTCTCACCTTCTTGCCCTTTGCGTGCCTTACTCCTCTGTAAGCCTTCATTCTTATCAGCGTCTCTACGTCAATCATTCTTGCGAAGTCAACGTCCTTGCTCAGCAGATGGAGGTTTTTGCCAGTGTGCGGGTCCTTTCTTCTATTCAGCATCCATGGCGGAAGGCTCTCTATCTCCTCCTCCACGAATTTCTTGATCCTCTCGATTGTCTCATCATCCAGCTCTCCAAGCTTTGCACTGCCGTCAATGCCCAGCTGGTTCACCACTGCCCTCGCCATTCTGATTCCGATACCCTTGATTCCCGTTAGCGCGAACAGTACGCTCTTCCTTCCATCAAGATCAGTATCTGCTATACGAACTATGTGCCTGAACTCTGCCATGGCAATCGCCTAAGCACAGCCATAGGAAAAGGATATTTAAAGATTATGTCTAAGGAAGGTATGCTCTTCTGCGGCATAGATGTGGGGAAACGCTGTGCTGCAGCGGTGCTAGGGGAAAAGCTGGTTTACGTTGGAGAGCTTGAAGGAGCCATGGATTTCGATTTCAGAGTGGCGGGAATTGATGCCCCCCTTACGCCTGCCACAAAGCTGAGGGACTGCGACAGGGAGCTTCTGAAAATGGGGATAAAACTTTTCCCACCGGGCTGGAGAGGCATGCAAATTATTGCTGAGAAGGGAATGGCCATTGCCAGAGAACTTCGCCAGAAAGGTGTGGAGGTTTATGAGGTGTATCCCTATGCCACAAGAAAAATACTCTCCATCGCTCCTGACGCCAGGAAAAACTCCAGGGAAGGGAGAGAACGGATAGCTGAGGAAATAAAGAGATTTATTCCGTTACCAGAAGGCGCAAATTTTAACCACCACGAACTTGACGCCATAATAGCCGCCCTGACTGTTAGGCTCCTCAAAGAAGGGAGAGCCAGAATTGTGGGGAAAGAGTGTTCAATTGTTGTCCCCCTCTAACGTATCTATCTCCTGTACGTTCATTTTGGGTTTTCTCTTCCAGATGGCGTATTCCTTCGCCGCAACTATTACGGGACAGTAAGGGGGGCAGGCACCGTTGAGCAGGACTCTGTTGGAAAAGCAAACATCAAGGTTTGTACAGGAAATCATTCTCACTGACCTCTGATTCACATTCACAATGACCTTTGCACTCATTCTTTTAGAAGAGACCATCAGGTTAACAGCGTTATCGAGACCGTCAATGTCCATTTCAATCCCCAATTATTATTACTATTATCACCATATTTAAATTTTACCATCATGATG
>CAZHKD010000170.1:0-3025 GCA_964533255.1 uncultured archaeon
GGGTGAGGTATATGTCAAAGAGGTCTGACCACATCTCTGCCAGTGCCGCCTTGTCGGCCGGTCTCGGCGTTTTTGCCAGCCAGTCGGCCAGGAAGATTATGATTTTCTCTCCCAGGTAATCAAACGGTGCTTTTATGATGGACGTTATTGCATCTATAAATGAGTTGATTATGGGTGTGAAGAAACCTCCCCCATCCTCTGCAGCCATAGCCGGGGCGGCCGAATAGAGCAGCACTGCCAGAACAACTATTGCCGTCAGACATTTGTTCATGAGAATATATATGCCAAAATGCTTTAAAGTTTTTACTATGATACCCGTATTTACACCTCGACATAAATATTAATTTTCTTACAGTAGGTCGCTAAGAAAGCTTATGAATTTATTCATGAGGCTCAGAAGGGGAGATAATAAGCGTTAAGGGCATTGAGTTTTGAATAATATCAAACACTTCCTATCGGCTAACACCCCATTACGTATGTGGATTGTAGCCCGTCCCCTCCAGCAGCTCCAGTATCCCTCAAATCTCCTTTTGAAGTCTTTCCTCGCAGACTTTAAAACTGGTCTCATATCGACCCTCAGAACACCACAGTCTTTCATCACCTTGACTCCGTAGATGTTATTTGGAATCAGCACGATACAGGTTGTGCTGATTGCAACAATGCACCGCTCCTCTTCAAACAATTGAAGGGGGAGTCTTAGGTCAACACGCTCACGCTTACCGTCAAGGTATTTATTGAAATTTGCAGTTCCGCACTGCTCATCCAAGACTGCCCAGTTGTCAGCCGGTATCAACTTTACCCTGCCTTTTTCAGGTACCCACAGGAAACTGCCGAAGTTCTTAATGTACTCAAGGACTTCTGACGTGATGTGGATCGACCTCGTCGGGGATGGATCCATTCTCGTTATCTTAAAAGACCCCGGAACCCGCTCATAGTAGATTTCCAGAAAAATTTCGGCCCCTAACACCCACTTGCCGTACAGATCTCTGGAGATATCTATCCCGGCGAGCATCAAAGTGATTGATGGAATGCTCATCATGCCTTTTGCAGAGGCGGTGGTTATTTTTACGGGCGTCTGAACTAATTCCGGAGGATACCAGAAGAAATTCTTGAGGTCTATCTCTCTTCCTTGTCTGGATCCCGAAATTTCAGTCTGGTTAATTCTACCCCTCATCTGGGTCACCTCACGGGATAATAACCAGAGGGTGCAGGTTCAGCCCGCCCGAGATGCTCGGTATTGCAGAAGCGATCAGTACAAGAATTAGCCCTATAACTGCGTTCTTTATGTGATTTTTACCTTCCTCCATGAATCTCTGATCTCCTCCGGAGAACATGATTTTCGCTCCGCCCCATAGTATCGCCAGTCCGAAAAGGGCCGTGCCTACGAATACTATGCCTCTTGTCAACTCGGAAATCTCTGAAAGAGGGATGTTCTGAGAGCTCTGGGCCAGAGCTGGAGAGGCGAGCAGAGATGTCACTACTATTATGATTGGCATACTAATCGCGATTTTTCCTGAAATTCTTTTGGCATAATTATGCAGCATATAGTATCAAATAGGAAGAGTAAGGTATATATACTTTTAGGAGAAGAAGTTCTCAAATGCTTAAGTGTATAAACATATAGGAGGTGAGGTGTTTGAGGGGGCTGCCCGAAAAGATATCAGCCTTGCTGTCGCTGGAAGAGTTCGTCAAGGATGCACGCGGTATTAGCGACATAATTGTAGCGGCGCTGCTTATCGCCATCGGACTCGTGGCCGTGGCGGCGATCGGAGCCTTCGTCGGCGGACTAATGACGTTCGAAAAAGCGCCTTCGGCGCAGTTTGCAATTGCCGACGCGCCAGACGACGTTAACAAAACGAATGCGAACGCGTTCATCATAAGACACCTCGGCGGAGACAGGATACGGTACGACGACCTCATCCTGGTTGTTTACGATGTAGACACTGGCGAACAGATATACAACAAGGTTGTAGCAGATGATGATGTAAATAACGGTGGAAACATCTCGAAGAATGAGCTTAAAGCCAGCGGATATAGCGACACGTTCTTCGAGGGTGGTGAGCAGCTCGTCGTTAACAATAACGTGATAAGCACTCCGGGAACTTACGAGATCGTCTTGTACTACAGGGCAACTATGCAGCCACTCGCAGACAAAGAAGTGGCCATAACTTAACTTAAAAATTTTCGGCTTATTTTTTATTTTTATCTAAATTTAACTTAAATGTGATTCACGGGTGATCCGTTTGAAGTTCACCATTTTCAGAAGGAAGAAAAAACTGGAGTTCACCTTCGATGACATCAGGAGTGTAAACGTCAGGCTGTCTGCAAAGGTGCCCGACGGTTACGAGGAAGTCGAAAGGTACTGGCTCATACCACCCTTCGCGGCTGCGCAGATACTGTCTGACGGTGAGAATTATTTTTACGCCCTTCTAGAGCCGGAATTAACTGAAGATGACGTACAGACCCTGAAGGACCTGAAAGAGCGGGTTATAGAAAGATTACCTCTCCATATGTCAGATGATGAGCGAAAATCGTTTTTCGACGCATTTAAAGAGGTCGTGGAGCACATGGGTCTGGGAGACGTTGAAACCGTGGCTAAGTTCTGGTACCACCTGGAAAATGACTGCTTTTATGCCGGCAGGATAACTCCACTGCTGAAAGATCCCGCAATTGAAGATATCTCGGCATCGGGCTACGACAAGCCCGTGTACGTTCATCACGCTGTGTACGAGAGCATGCCCACAAACGTCGTTTTCAGCAGCGAAGAGCTCGACAGTTTCGTCCTTTCAGTCGCTCAGAAGAAAGGGATAGAGCTGAGCATTGCAAATCCCATAGCCGATACGGTTCTGTACGACGGCAGCAGAATAAACCTGACGTTCAGGGATGAGGTTACGGATCACGGCTCGACGTTCAGCGTGAGGAAGGTGCGGAAAACCCCCATCACTCCCGTTGACCTCGTCAGGTGGAACACCTTTTCACCGGAAGAGGTGGCGTTGCTCTGGCTCTGCCTGGAGTCGAACAGCTC
>CAZHKD010000171.1:0-3013 GCA_964533255.1 uncultured archaeon
GTCTCGGCTTCAGCCATGTACAGGTACCCGATATGTACCATGAAGCCCGCACATCGTGAGGCTCGAAATTGACTTTATGGACGGTCTTTGCGCGAGGGGCGACTGGGTGAGGGCGGTTCTAACCATAGCGTCTGATGAGAGGGTGAAGAGGGTTGAGGAGTATATGAGGCCTGAGGAGCTGGGTTGACGGAGTTGTTATAAAGTTGGAATTTGAGATTTTTTAATTTTTAAACCCACCCGGTTACGCCTCTGTTCCTGAGCTTCACATGTGCAACTTCACCTAACCTCCATCAAAACCTGCTCCTCCTGTGATCCTTGTGGGTCTTACCACCTATGAAGGCCTTGAATGCATCAACCCTTATTCCATGCTTGTTCAGCCAGGCCAGAAACCTGTCGCTCTCTGCCATGGCCTCGTCGAGCCCCCTGAACCTGACGATGATGCAGAGGTTGAACTCGCTGCCAACTATCTCGAAGACGTTTTCCACGTAATCTAGCCCGTCAAGGTGCTGGATGAGCCTTCTCATGCCATCCCTGTCGTTGTGCATGGCCAGCAGAACAACCCCTATGGTGTCAAGCCCGATTTTCCGGTAATCAACCTGCCATACTCCTTTTTTCACTTCCTTAATCAGGCCCTTCTCCTCCAGAACCTTCATCCTGTTGTAAACGGTTTTTGTGGAAACGCCGAGTTCTTCAGCAATCTCATCCTGGGTTTTGCTGTTCATAACTCCCTCAATTATCTTCCTGTTCATTGGGTCTCTCAGCTCCTCCATTTCTTTTATCTCGTAGTAACTATCAGTCATATTTCGAATTAAAAGAACAAGACCTCATAAATTTTTCTGGTATTTCGAAACGGTTAAGTAAGGTTAGAGTAACTCTCTTTGATGAGCGGGTTAAACGAGGGGAGGGACCGGATGAACGTTACTGTTTTCGGAGCCGGCACAATGGGGCACGGCATCGCTGAGCTGTGCGCTATGGCGGGATACAGCGTCACCATCGTTGATGTGAAGGAAGAGCTCCTCCAGAAAGCGGTGGAGAAAATCGGATGGAGTCTGAAAAAGCTGGAGAGTAAGGGAAAGCTGAAAGAGAAGTACGAGTCGGTGATGGGCAGAGTAAAGACCACCATCGACTCTGAAGAAGCTGTCAAGAACGCAGACTACGTCATTGAAGCCATAGTAGAGAGGTTTGACGTCAAGGCAGAGCTCTTCAGGAAAATAGATGGGGTTGCAAAGCCGGAATGCATTTTCGCCACCAACACGTCAACCCTTCCGATATCCGAGCTTGCTGAAACCACTTCCAGGCCTGACAGATTCATCGGGCTCCACTTCTTCAACCCCCCAACCCTCATGCCGCTGGTTGAGATAATCAGGGGCAGGGAGACCAGCATCGAGACGCTGGAGAAGACCAAGGAGCTGGCTGAAAGCCTGAGGAAGGACTTTGTTGTTGTCAATAAAGACGTTCCGGGATTTCTGGTGAACAGGATAAATCTCCGGGTGTTCATGGAAGCGATCCGGATGGTTGAGTGGGGTGAGGCGGAAGTAGAGGAGGTGGACGCTGCAGCGAAATATCGCCTCGGTATGCCGATGGGTGTGCTGGAGGTGGTCGACTTCAGCGGCGTGGATGTTGTTTACTACGCAAGCCAGGCCATGAAGGAGAGAGGCTTCAACTTTGTCCAGAGTGAGCTTCTGGAGAGGAAGTTCAAGGCAGGAGAGCTGGGAATGAAGAGCGGGAAGGGCTTCTACAGCTATCCCGGCGTGGGCTACTTCAGGCCAAAGATCAGGAGGAGCAAAGCCTACAGCATTTCACCACTCAGGCTGATGGCTCCCGCCATAAATGAGGCTGCCTGGCTCCTGAGGAATGGAGTTGCGACGAAGGAGGACATCGAGAAGGCAATGAAGCTGGGGATGAACTACAGCAAGGGTTTACTGGAGATGGCCGATGACTTCGGCGTCGATAGAGTAGCAGAAGCACTGAAGAAAAGGAAAGAGGAGACAGGTTATGACGAGTACGAGCCCGACCCGCTCCTTCAGGAGATGGTCAATGCTGGAAAGCTTGGAAAGAAGAGCGGTGAGGGGTTCTATGAATGGAATCACGAGCTGGTTGACTTTGGGCCTGTGAGATACGAGAAGAGGCACGACTACGCTGTCATCACCATGCGAAGGCCCGAGAAGCTTAATGCTCTGAACTCAGAAGTCTGGACCGGGCTTCTGAGAGCCTTTGAGAGAGCTGAAAGCGATGCTGACGTCAGAGCAGTAATTGTTACGGGAGAGGGCAGAGCGTTCTCGGCTGGCGACGATATAGCGGAAATGCTCTCCTGGCAGGGTCTGGCAGATGCAAGGGACTTCTTCGAGAAAGTAGCGCTTCCGGTGGTGGAGAAGATTATAAACTTCGAGAAGCCGATAGTCTCAGCAGTTAACGGAATCGCATTTGGCGGGGGCATGGAGCTGAATCTGCTCTTTGATATAGTTGTTGCATGTGAAGATGCGATCTTTGCCGTTCCCGAATCCCGGATTGGGGCTCTACCTCCCATAGCCTCAAGCCTTGGAGTTGCGGTGCTGGGCAAGCCGTTTCTGGAGTGGGTGCTGACAGGCGAGACGATGACGGCTGAGGAGGCGAAAGAGCTGGGAATTGTGAATGTGGTCGTGCCCCGGGATCAGCTAGAGGACGCGGCAAGAGAATATGTTGACAGGATAGCGCCATCAGCACCTCGCTCGATAGCGTCGGTCAGAAAGATAATTGCGGAGATATACGGCATGTACTCGCCATCGTTCAAGGTGGCCATGAGGGAGATACTGCTTTCAACCCAGCTTGAAGATTTTAAAGTAGGAATGGAGGCATTCCTGAAGAAAAGAAGACCTGAGTGGAGGGGGAGGTAATGGACTTCTCGCTGAGTGAGGAACACAGAATGCTCCAAGATGCTGTTAGGGAATTCGCCGAGAAGGAGATAATGCCCTACGGCAGGGAGTACGACGAGAGGAAGGAGTACCCCTGGGACATCTTCAGGAAGGCTGCCAGG
>CAZHKD010000172.1:0-2960 GCA_964533255.1 uncultured archaeon
GGGAAGCTCAGGGTTTAGTTACTGCCTGGCTGAGAATCCCGGAGTCTCGGGTTCCAGAATCTCCTTCACCGAATCCAGGAACTCGCCGTAGATGTGGGCGTCCAGGGCGAAGTGGAAGTACCTGTGGTGGCTGAATCCTGTGAGCTCGGCAACGTACTGGGTCAGCAGCGAGAAGGCGAACATGTTGGCGTGCATGGCCCCGTAAGCGTCGTTGGAGCGCATGTAGAAGATTCCGTTGAGGGTCTTTGCATTATTTGCATCAACCAGAAACTGATAACCCCTCAGGCACGGCGGCTCATCGCTTGTAATGTCGTGGGGTCTGCTTATGCCCACGTAGCAGTCCCTCCTGAACCTGTCCTCCTTCAACTTCTCTATGCACGTGTATAGCTGGTCGACCTTCACGTCGTCAGCCTGGCAGTACCTGGCTCTTTCAGCGTAGGTGTAGGTTTCCCCTTCCTTCAGTATGTTCTCCTTCACTTCCTTGTCCATGCAGGCCGCGTAGATGACGTAGTCGTGGGCGTACTCTATCCCGTACTTCTTCGTGAAGGGGGCCTTATCGTGGATTGCGTGCTCGTATGGGTTCCTCACCTCTATGAGCATTCTGTGGACGAACCTGCTCTCGGCCTGCCCTTCGAACAGTTCTCCCCACTCCGTCTTCTTCTCCTTCCCGCTGTAGTAGATTGCCTCAAGGGCCGAATGCCAGGCTGTGGACATGTAGTCCTCCACCAGATGCGTGGCAAGCTCGTGGACTCCAAACACCTGGCTGTATTCTGTTTCTCCGGCCTCCTTTCTTGCCCTGGCCTCGTCTCTCTCGTAGATGTGGGGGGATGCGATGATGAAGGCTGAGCTGCCCGCTTCAATCCCGCTCAGCTCCGCAATGCTCTCCAGGCAGTAGGTAACAAAATCGCTGGTGTGTTTGAAGTAGTTCAGGACGTCAAGGCTTCTAACGTAGGCAGTTACATGCAGCTTTCCATCAACTACCAGAAAGGATATTTCGGTGATCGCTGGAGGAGTGTGGCAGAGGTGGTCCTTCGGGCGCCAGACCGGAAGCGACACCCTTCGCGTGAAAGGAGTTTCCTTCAGCTTTTCAGCCGCCGCTTTGAAGAGGGGCTCAACCCTGTCAGCGTAGCTTTCCCCGCAGATATCCCAGGCTTTCGCATCTATCCTGCCCATGTACTCCGGATTTTCAATGACGAGGAGTTCCGGCTCCGCTGTAAAGCACGCACCGAACCTCGAAGGAATCTTTCTGCCCTCTTCCATGATTTTCGCTATCAGAGCCAGCCTGCCTTCCTGAGGGTCGGAGGAAATTATCATCGCTGAATTTTTGATGCATTCGTATTTACAATTTGTCCCAGAGTGTGAACCTGAACAGTATGGGTTTTTTACTAGTTGATTTATCCCGCCTCATCCCGCCATCTGATTAACCGAAAAATTTATATACTCGAGTTACTAACCAAAAGTTAGTAACCTTAATAAAGTCAAATAAAGGGTGATCCCATGGACGCTGACCAGCTTCTCGAGGTCATAGGGAATGAGAACCGCCGAAGAATCCTGAAGCTCCTCTCGATAAAGCCCTGCTACGTTAGCGAGATAGCCTACACCCTCAAAATGGCACCGAAGGCGGTGCTGGAGCATCTCGAGAAACTTGAGCAGGCCGGGCTCATCAGGTGCTTTGAGGAGGGGCGGAGAAGGTACTATTACATCGACAGGAGCATACGGATTGAGATTAACATTTCCCCTCACGTTTTCATGACCAGGGTGAGCGACAGCGAGGCGAGGGGCAGACTGGAAGGGGACGCCTTCAGGCTGTTCAGGGAAGCAGCGAAGGCCTTTGATGAAATTTCGAGGCGCCAGAACGAGATATTTGCAAGAATGACTGCAGCGATAGAGAGGGCTATGGACGAGATAGAGAGGATGTTCAGCGACAACGTGGAGAGAGCAGTGGTGGCATCGCTGATAAAGGGAGCAGAGACCGCTGAGGAGATTTCGGAGAGCTTTGGGATGCCATTCAGGGAAGTGAATGCCGTCCTCGAGAAGCTGGAATCAATGGGATTCGTTGAGAGGGTTAAGAAGAACGGTAATTACGTGTGGAGATTGAGGATATGATTGAGAATGAGATGAGAACGAGAAGATTAAAGGAGGTGATACGGTAATGGATGAGTATTTGAGAGTCGCTGAAGCCTATCATCGCGATGTTGGAAGGGGGATAGCGAGAGTTGACCCTGAGGTAATGGAGAAGCTCAACCTGCAGAGCGGTGACGTGATCGAGATCATTGGAAAGCAGAGCGTTCCAGCAATTGTCTGGCCCGGCTATCCGGAGGACAGGGGAAAAGGAATCATCAGGATTGACGGCAGCCTGAGAAGCAACGCAGGCGTTAGCATTGACGACAAGGTGAAGATCAGAAAGGTGGAGCCCAAGACTGCGGAGAAGATCATCATAGCTCCCACCGAGCCCGTCAGGATTATGGGAGGCGAGACGTACCTGATGAGGCTCCTTGAGGGCAGACCCGTCATAAGGGGTCAGAAGATCAGGGTGGAGATTTTCGGTCACGTGCTTACGTTCGTTGTCACGTCCACCAAGCCGTCTGGAGTGGTTATAGTATCGAGATCGACCCAGATTGAGCTGAAGGAGAGGCCGGTGGAAGAGGTAACAAGGCATGTCCCCAGCGTGACCTACGAGGACATCGGAGGGCTCAAGAGGGAGCTCAGGCTTGTCAGGGAGATGATCGAACTCCCGCTGAAGCATCCGGAGCTGTTCCAGAGGCTTGGAATTGACCCGCCGAAGGGTGTTCTGCTCTACGGCCCGCCAGGAACTGGCAAGACGCTGATAGCAAAGGCTGTTGCCAATGAGGTTGACGCTCACTTCATATCCATAAGCGGCCCAGAAATCATGAGCAAGTACTACGGCGAGTCAGAGCAGAGGCTTCGCGAAATCTTCGAGGAGGCGAAGGAGAACGCTC
>CAZHKD010000173.1:0-2957 GCA_964533255.1 uncultured archaeon
TAATGATGTTTTTAACCTCAATTAACTTCTCAGGATTCAATTTTCCAGCTTTTTTGAGAATTAGATTTTTCTCCACAGTGAAGATTGAATGACAGTGAATATAGCTTGTTTTCTTGAGTTTTCCCTCCTCAACATCGCTCGAGGTTATTTCGACTTCGAAATCAGGTAAATGTCTGGAGGAGCTAATTTTGGCAACTATCAAATCTGCTGACTCGAGATTGAGCTCAGAAGAGCTTAAAACGACTACCGGTCTGAGTTTCTTACCCACCATGTTTGTAAAGGGTAGCTCAAGAATTACTATATCTCCTTCCTCATAACTCGAAGAGTTCTTCTGCATCTTCGCTCTCCCTCAGGAGCCTCAGGTATCCATGCAACTTCAGATCGTCTGCTACCCTTACCTCCTCGATACTCAAAACCACTCTGGATCGCTCTGGAATGTTCAGAACCTCCAGTGGTATCAAAACACCTTTTTCGTAAATGCACTCCACCTTTTTCATAATATCTCAATCGGATCGAATCCTGAAATATGTTTCGTTTGTGTGAAACGTCATCTCCGTTCCATAATGGTAGTGCTGACCAGAATGTTGTTTGCAGTGATCGAATCCTTTCATTCCCTTATCACCGGGCTCATCTTGATTATTTCTGGACGTGTGCCGAGGATGACAGAAAGTCTCATCTTACAGCCTCATGGAATTGTGGCTTTTTAAATATCTTAACAGGACAAACTCACTTCAGCAACCCATGCTTTGAAATGAATGCGTCCACGTAGTCCAGCAGTTCTGGTAAATCCCGCAGGAAATCCTTAAGGTCGGACTCAAAGATTTGACCGAATTCGTGTCTGTGGTGGGGGTGAGTGGAAACTCTGGTGTGATGAGGTGCGTTGTCCCATCCGAGGACTCTTTTGTTATTAAAGATAAGGGAAACATCGTATCGATTGTTGTCCGGATTGTAATAGACGTCAAGGAAAAGATTGTGGCCGTATACTGCCCTGATCTTGGTGCTCTCAAAAAATAAGACTTTTTTAACACTTGAACGAGACTCGAGAATATTGATTATCCTGTCTATCAATTTTTTAGCCCCGTGAGAATGCTATTGATTTTCTTTAACTCGGAATCGAGATTTTCCCACATTATCAGCTCATCCCAGATGGTGTGATCATCCTCAGGGACTCCCTCTTTTTCAATTTTCTCCCTCAGCCTGTCCAGACTACCGTATCTAGCCTCAAAGTCCCTGATTATTGATTCGAGTATTCTCCTGCGGGAATTGAGGTACTCCTTCAGCGAAGTTACCAGGTTTGCAGACACCACACTCAAAACTTTCACCCACCCTTGGACAATATGCTATGTTCTTTTAAATTTTTTACTCAGTTGCAGTAACCGAGCCTGAACAATCTTTCATGTATTTCCTGTGATTGTAGGTTACAATTATCACGCTCGCACTGTTCGATGGCGTTTCAATCACTGCCCGTTTACTTTCCATATTTTTCTGACGGGTGCCGAGAACTATGGTTATCATTTCATTCAACCCTGCACGATCTTGACATCCAGGTTCCTGAAGTGATTGTCGAAAGTGTATATTTCCCCAGCATTGATCTCCTTCATCTTCAGATATGCGAGAGCGTCGTTCACACTAACGTTTTTCTCCTTGGCAATTAGCAAAGCCCTCAGATAGTCTTCCTGGGAAACCGCCAGTATTCTGACGTTCTCGGCTAGCAGAATGTTTTCAACAAACTTCAGAGCTGTTGAAAGATTGAGCTTCGCTTCGAGGATGTTCGCCACCTCGCTCAGGTGAACTGCAGTTGTTACGACCTCTTCTCCATTCTCAACCCTGAGCAGAATTTGCTTGGCTTTTTCCTTTCTTTCAAGGATTTCCTTGCTAACGTTTCCCATAGGCTTTACCACAGCGTAGAGGAATACGTTGGCATCTATGAACCTCATAGCATCTCCTCAAGAAGCTCTTTTTCAACGTCTTCCCTGATCTCGGCCTCGATTATGTCGAAGAACTGTGAAAGTTTTGGTTTCTTCTTCGGTAGAATCTCTATCCTGTCCTCAAATTCGATCAGAATTACTTCACCACCCCACCTTTCCCTCCACTCCTTAGGTAGAACAATCCTCCCCTGACTATCAATTTTCTTAACTTCCACAACCATCAACAATCACCATTAATGTGATCTGCTACCAGGTTTATAAAAATTTTGTAATTTTTGTCTCGTTGTGTAAACTTTAACAGCATTCTGCCCTCTCAACTCCTGTGTCGATGTACGCTCCAATCATATTCCTTCCCTCTGAGTTCTTTCAGAAAGTCTACAGAGCTCATCTTTTCCGGTATCAGCCCTTCAAATTTTTCAATCATCTGGTTTACCGTAACTTTTTTCGACTTTCTTTTTCTCATCATCCTCAAAATGTAATTCAGTTCTCCAACTTTTACGAGCATACAGCACGTTATCTCTCAAACGAATTCATAAACCTTTTTCCACAAATCTTGATTATCTCAGCCAAGCCGAGAACTACGGCTATCATCCGTTTCCCCACCATTAAAAAGGACGTGGAAAAGGAGCTCCTTCGATATCGAGCACCTGGAAAGGAGAAAATTTCAGCTATGGTGAAACATTGCACGCTATACAACCACTTCAATGGATACAGCAGTGGTGGTGGGTTCCGGAATCTTTAGTCCTTCCTTCTTCAAACCCTCTATATGGAAAGCTATTGCCTCCTTCATCCTTTCAACTGTCTCCTCTACAGTTTGACCAGTGGCAATACACCCGGGCAGATCCGGACAGTAAGCCGAATAATTATTTCCAGCTTTTTCGATAATTATAGTGTATCTAAACATCTCTCTTCACCTCCTTCAACCCGGCCTGCTTCAGTATGCTATTTAAAGTTCCCTTTGCAACGTCATCGTTTAAATTACCTGAAATGGTGACCAGCCCCCTCTTAACCGGATGCTTGTACTGTCTG
>CAZHKD010000174.1:0-2924 GCA_964533255.1 uncultured archaeon
GAGGTACATTGAAGATGTTGGCAGGGATTATGACAGCTTCTGGGAGGCGATAGGGTTGAAGATATCTGCCAGGAATAAGATAGAGGGTGTTGTGAAGAAAATTGAGGTTGACGGAATAGCTGCAAAAATCGAAATTCAGGTGACTCAGCCCTGCGTCATCAAAGCAGTCATTACAAAGGAGGCTGCCGAGGAGCTTGAGCTGAGGGAGGGCGATAAGGTTTACGCCGTGATCAAGGCAACTGAAGTTATGGTGGCGAGGGAGTGATGGGGTGCGGGGTTCCGGGTGCATAGGACAAAAAACGGGGGAGAGGTAGAATAACTAAACGGTCGAAACAATCAGACAAAGTTCTTCCGGGCGTCCATGTCGTCCCTGTAAACTGCCATCAGTATTGCGTACAGGTTCTCGGAGATCATCCTCAGCTTTCTCAATTCCTGATAGAATAGCGTGAATGATGCATATGGGTGGCCGCATGGGTAGTCGTAGTTGAGAATCGGGCAGCCCTGACATCCCCTGTCCATGTATTTCAGGCAGAATGACGTCATCTGAACTGCCACCTCTTCGACAGCCCTGAGGGCGTCGAGAATGGACTCCCACTTCCTGAGAGCCACTTCTGAGTCGCTATCTCCTCTATCAAGGTCTCTTCTGGCGTCTTCGATGGTGTATATCTCAACCTTCCGCATATCTTACAGCCGTTCCGAAAGGTTATGAATGTTTTTCCATTTGCGAAAGTGTTTTCTATGTTTGTTACTCAAAACATCGATGATGGTACCCAAAGAGAAGCTATATTTAGGGACGGTATCTGGGTGGTGTGACTGATGGAGAGAATATCGACAGGTGTGCCCGGGCTCGACAGCATGCTTAAGGGCGGCCTGATAAAGGGGAAATCATACCTTGTCAAGGGCGGCCCGGGCAGCGGTAAGACGACTCTCGCATCTCAGTTTGTGTATCGGGGCGTTGTTTCAGGTGAGAACGTCCTGTACATAACGCTTGAGGAGAGTGCCGAGGAGATTTCTGAGGAAATGAGGGTTTTTGGTTTTGACCTGTCTCCGGTGACCTTTGTTGACGCATCCCCTGCTGGTAACCTGACAATTTTCAGCGACATGTTTTTCTCGGATTACGCTCTGGACATATCCAACCTGAAGTCAATTATAGAGAGGGTTTCGAAAGAGAACAGGCCGTCCAGGATTGTTATTGACCCGATTACGATGCTTGAAGTCGGCAGCAGGTCTGAAATTGACTACCGGCGGGATTTACTGGCGTTGATGAAGCTGCTAAGAAACACCGGGGCAACAACCGTAATTACATCAGAACGAACGGGAGAGGCGATTGAAGACTTTCTCGTGAGCGGTGTGATCGAACTCCTGACGTCCACCGATTCGGGCAGAATCGTGAGGGGGATAATGATCAGAAAGTTCAGGGGTTCGGACTTTGATGAGGTGATAAGGCCGTACAGGTTTACTGAGAGGGGGATAGAAGTTTTACACGAGACTGCTCTCTTCAAGTGATGGGGTATGCGCTTTGGGATTTCGAAGCTGGATGAGCTGATTGGTGGTGTGGAGCTCGGGAGAGTGCTGCTGCTTGAGACAGTCGGTGAGCTGGGGCGAGAGTTTGTCTTCAAATTTCTCCATGCTGCCGAGAAGAGCGGAGAGGAGGTGTTCATCTTCATACCTGAAAGAATGGTTAACGATGTGAGAATGTGGCTGGAAAGCCCCGCTGTGGTGCACCCGGAGAGGGGGATAAACGTCCACGAGCTCTTCTCCATATCCCTCGCACTCCGAAATACTGAACAGAAAATCGGTGGCTTCCTCCTTCTGGACTCTCTTACCATCCTCCACCCCTCGGAGAACGTTTTTCAGCTTTTCAGGGAGCTCACAGAGGTTGTGAGAAAAAAGGGACAGCTCCTGATTATCACTCTGGATAAGAACCTGGTGGACGAGAAGACGCTCGCCATGTTCGAAGAGGAGTCGGACTACGTGATTGAGCTGAGAGAGATTGCGGATGGCTTCAGGCTGAAAAAGGGCATCAGGGTTAAGAAAAGCCCTACCAAACCGCCAAGTGATTTCTACGAGCTGATAATCGATGGTGAAAGGATAGACGTGGGCGACAGGTACGTTTAGCTACCACTCCTCAGTTCATTATAGTAATAATAATACCAAAAGGCTTAAATAGATTGCATGATTATTATCATTACGCAGGGAGGTGGTTTGATGTGGAAAGATGAGAAAGGTGTCTCGCCAGTAATTGGCGTAATACTGATGGTGGCAATAACAGTTATACTGGCGGCAGTGATTGCGAGCTTCGTCTTCGGACTGGGAAGCAAGGCGCCGAAGAGTGCACCGCAGGCGCAGCTCACACTTGAAGATGCCTCAGATAGCATATCTAATAATACGGATACGTTGTTCGTCCTTGAACACAATGGTGGAGAAGACCTAGTTCTGTCAGATATGAAGATATTAATTGAGTATGCCGGGAATGGCACACTATTGGACACTTTAACATGGGATTCCGATAACAAAACCTTTGACGGTAAGGACATTAATACTACACCTGAGGATGACAGTATATTGAGTGCAGGAGAAAAACTAACATTCCAAGAAACTACTTCTAAAATAAATTCAACAACCACTCTGAGAGTACGGATACTCCACATACCAAGCAATCAGTTCATTCTCGATGCACAAGTCACAGTACAGTAAACCTTTTTTGTTTCTTTTTATTTAATGGCCACATTCTTTTCCAGCAATCTGAAGTACTCCATCATAAACTCCGTCATAAGCTCAAAACCTCAGCAAATTTTTTAGCCAGCTCTAAGAACTGGCATTTTCATCAAAAAAACCTCAAAAATACATTCAGTGCACTCAATTTACCATGGTCAAAACCATAACCATAGCAGACGACGTCTACGCAGAACTTCAGAAAATAA
>CAZHKD010000175.1:0-2861 GCA_964533255.1 uncultured archaeon
CCCTGAATGCAGACTTCGGTGCAGCCATAATTTACAGCTTCCTCAACCTTCCTTTTTATCTCATCAAGGCTTAACGTGAAGTTCCTCCTGCTTCTGAAGGAGCAGAAGCGGCAGCGGTTGATGCAGATATCGGAGAAATTGATGTTCCTGTTGATGACGTAGGTGACAACATCTCCCGCAGCCTTCCTCCTCAGCTCGTCAGCATAGCGGAAGGTTTCAAAAGGGTCGTTCAACAGCTCTGCCACAAGCATCTGTATCCCTCTTCATCACTCATTTTTTCAACAAGCCCGGCAACTTCTTCTCCATACCACCCAAGCCTCACGTACTTCGGATGCACGGGCAGTCTTTCCCTGAGAACATACTTCCCCTTTAAACTACTTTCGATTTTTTGCAGGGATGGCCACGGCGCCTCGGGGTTTATGTAGTCCGGTGTGACGCTGCTTATGCCGCCAATATCGCTGGCTCCGGCATCGAGAAGGGGGAGGATGTCCACAAGGTTTGCAGGTATTTGCACAACCACGTCTTCGGGCAGAACTTCCCGGGCTGCTTTAACAGTCTCTACCATCTCCTCGAGGCGAGGTGGAGGAGCATTTTCCATGGGCGTGCCCTTTTTGGGGCTGAAGTTCTGGATTATGACCTCCTGAATGTGTCCGTAAGCGTCATGAATCTCTGCGAGTACCTCAAGGGAGTAGAGGCGGTCGTAACGGGTTTCGCCTATGCCGATTAGCAGGCCTGTGGTGAATGGGATTTGCAGCTTTCCTGCATCTCTTATTGTTCTGATCCTCTCCTCTGGCTTCTTTCCCGGGCTTTCAGCGTGGCACGGCAGCTCCACGGCCTGCTCCAGCATCAGCCCCATGCTGGCGTTGAGGGGCTTCAAAATCCTGAGCTCTGATTTGCTCAGCACTCCGGCGTTTGTGTGGGGCAGCAGACCGCTGGAGATTGCAAGGCGGTTCATGTCCGCAACGTAGGATATGAAGTCTCTGTAACCCATCTTTCTCAGCTTAGAAGCGACTCTCTCATCAACCTCTGGCCTTTCACCGAAGGTGAAGAGCGCTTCGCTTGCGTTCTGAGCTTTTTTGAGAAAAGATAAGACCTCATCGGGGGTCATCAAATTCGGGCTGTCGCTTCTGAACCCGCAGTAGTGGCAGCGGTTTCTGCATGCGTTTGTGAGGGGGATGAAGACGTTTCGGGAGTAGGTTACGACTTTCACGCTGGACGGTTTTGAGGTGGGAAGTTAAGTTTTGCTGAACGGTTCAGGAACTGGTCACCCCTCACATGTTCTTTCCAGCTTATTGTAAAAATTATAATAGCTATACAAATATATCTCAGTGGTGGTGGATATAAAAGAGAGCTGTTGAAGTTTGCCTCAGAACTGCAGCTCAAACCTGATAGAGGAGTTGATTTCGATGAAGCAAAGCTCAGAGATTTGCTCATCGATGAAAAGCTCGAGGCTCACACAACCGAGCTTGCGATGACGGAGACAATGTACATCCTATGCGGGAAGTACGGTTTAAACGATCCACTGTGGCCGGGAAAACCACAGCTAAAGCTATATATTCCAGGGGCTGTTTAGAAAAATCATGGAATTTCTCAGGAAAAATGCTTTGAAGTTTCTTAAAAAAGCTGAAGAGAGTCTGGTAGAGGGGGATTATAACTTCACCATGTTCTTCGTTGAGCAGTTCTTTCAGCTTGCCCTGAAGTACTATCTCCACAACAAATATGGCGATTTTCCAAAAACCCACAGTTTGAAGGTACTTTTCGAGTTAACAAAAGACGGCAGGCTTTTGAAGTATTATAAAGAGAATTTGGACCTGTTAAGAGAGGTAGAACTGTCTTACGTTGCGTCGAGATACTTTGATGTCGATTACAGTGAAAACGTGGCGAAGAAAAGCTTAGAGCTGGCTAAAAAATTTGCTGAGGTTTTGAGCTTATGACGGAGTTTATGATGGAGTACTTCAGATTGCTGGAAAAGAACAGAAAATTTTTCGATAATGCGATGAATACAGCGAGGCAGGTGAGGAGGAGGGCTAAGATGATCTTTGACGACTGTCAGGTGTTCATAGCTGGAAGTTTTGCTGAAGGAAGGCACAAACTGTCATCCGATCTGGACATACTGATTGTGTCTGAGAGAATACCAGAAAAGTTCAGCTTTGAGTGGTATTGCAATATAGTAAAACGCTTGAGTGACGATAACAGAGTGAATATCCACCTGGTAAACAAAAGGAAGTTTAAAGAGGTTGAGGGGCTTTATTGGCCCAGAATTGAAGTCGCGCCTTAAAAACTTCAATCGATCAGAGTTAACTCAAGTCCGAAGTCCTCAAGGATCTTGAAGTCTGAATCAAGGGTTATAAGGCCGTGCTTATTCGTTATGCAAATTGCGCCTATGAAGAGGTCTCTCAAGCTCATTCCTCTGCCAGATTTTTTCAGCTCCCTGTAAATATTCGCTGACACGTCCGCAGATCTTTCGTCGAAGGGTAAGCAGTCCAGAGATCCAATCAAATTGAGTTCAACCAGTTTTGGAGCTCCCACCATTATTTCGAATCTCGTTATCGAGGTAATAAGGAAGTAGCTGTCAACAGAGAGAACCCTGTCAAGTAACTCTTTGTTTCCTCGTGCCACCTCGATAATCACGTTCGTATCAAGGACTGCCATTTCTCGAAATCACCTTTGATAGCTTCGATTTTCTCCCTGGCTTCGTTGTACTCGTCCTCACTGAGCACGCCAAACATTCTGAGTAACATATCTGAGTTACCCTTTTTTGTTTTCAGCAGTTCTCTGAGTACCTCTGAGAAGCTCCTGCCTCCCTTTATTTTCTGAAGTTCTGCGTAGACGTCGTCTGCTATGGTTATGGTTTTGACCAT
>CAZHKD010000176.1:0-2849 GCA_964533255.1 uncultured archaeon
CACCTTCCTTTTTACTCTCAACCCTGTATCCCTTCTTCTCCAGAACGATGGGGATATCTCTTGCTGAAGGCGGATTGTCGGTTATTACTTCAAGCGTCGCGTTTCCAACCTTTTTCAAAGCAAGCTCTGTGAAAATCTGGGGGAAGGGACAAGTATTGCCGCGGACATCCAGCTCGTATCTCCCCTCATCCAGCTTTTTAAGCTTGAGATCTGTTTTGAGATCCATCATATCACCTCCAGAAATTCGCTCAACGTCTTCCCATTGGCTCGCCCCTTCTGCTCTCTAAACTGCTTATACTTCCTGAGAATATCATCCAGAACTTCTGCAGCCTCTTCAGGGGTGAGAGATTCCCTGTAGAGCTTCGCCATTTTCAGCTCTCTGAAATCGCCTCCGATGTAGAGGTCGTACCCCTGAACAACGCTCCCATTTCTCTTAATCAGCTTCCCCATCAAACCGAAGTGGGCAACATGGTGGCACCCGCATGCATTGGGGCATCCTGAGATATGGATGCGGACATCTTCTTTTATTCCATGCTTCTCAACAACTTCAAGCAGCTTTCTCAGCATGTCCTTCGCATGGACATCTCTGGTCTTACCGCAGAAGTCCGAAGCGCAGCCGATGGAGTTGTAAAAAGCATCTCCTTCATAAAGGCTGAAGTACCTGGAAAGCTCATTCTTGAGGGCTTCAACGTCTTCAACGTCAACGAAGGTTATGTTCTGGGTCGTGGTCAGCCTGACCTCTCCGCTGCCGTACTTTTCTGCCAGCTCTCCAATTACATCCAGCCTGTCAGCATCCAGCACTCCACCAATCAGCGGGAGTGTGAAGTACTGCAGCCCATCCGCCTGCGCTCCTGAGCCGTTGTGAACGTCGTGCTTGAGGTCTGGAAGTTCGTTGAAATCTTCGAGCTTTCCGATTTTCTCCTCTACCACCTCTCTTACCTTCTCAACCCCCCATGATGCAACCAAGTTCTTGAATCTGGCTTTAACCTTGCTCTCCCTGCTGGAATAATCGCGATGGACCTCGACAACTGCCTTTACGAACTCGAAAACGTCGTCTTCAGGCACAAACACTGGCATATGCCTCGCCAGAGATGGGCCCGGATAGCTTGCTCCAACGCTGCCACCTATGAGCGGAGTGAATCCTCTTTCGCCATCTTTCTCCACACCTATCATGGCAAGATCATTCACGCCAGCCCTTATGCAATCGCTGCCGCATGCGGTAAAAGCTATCTTGAATTTCCTGGGCAGGTCGATATAATCAGGATTGCCAGAGAAGAATTCGGTGAGGCGGGCTGCATGCCTAGCCACATCAAAATCGTTAATCTTACCGCTGAGGGGGCATGCGATGATGTTCCTCACGTCACCATGGCACGCTCCGCTGAAGCCCTGACCGCAAAGGTCTGTAGTGTACCCCAGCCTGTAAAGCCTCTCGAAGATTTCAATCGCCTTATCGCTTTCTATCCAGTGAAGCTGTATGTCCTGCCTGTCCGTAACCTCAGCATATCCCCTGCCGTATTCCCTTGACATGTCTGCAATCTCGAAAATCCTGTCTGCGTTTATCTGCCCTGCGGGAATCTTGATCCTGAGAAAGTGAAGGGAGCCCATTCCGTTATCTCTGCCCAGAGAGTACTTTCCTATGAACTTCCCAATCTCTCCCAGATCGATACTAATTTCTTCCAAGACACTCACCTCTAATGGCCTCTTAATTAGAGTTATAAAAAGTTAACGGTGTTAAGTATTACTGGAGGTTATATTATCCGCTCGGGGTGACTCAGCCAAGGTATTTGTTTCCATTATCTCACGGATTTTTATCCCACCCGACCCCTCCGCCGTCCCTGAGTTTCACATCACGAGTTTTTAATTTCGGAAATAGCAGAGGTAGAACCAAAAGTGAAGCGTTCCATACGGGTTCAGTTCAAGCAACTCACAACTCAAAAAGCTTATATACTAAACGCCGTTAACTTAACAGCGTTAAGGTGATGGGATGGAGATTCTGCTCGGAATGCTTGGAGCACTGGTGGGCTTCCTGGTGGGGCTGACAGGGATGGGTGGTGGAGCCCTGATGACTCCCGCCCTGATTCTGCTTGGCTACCCACCATTGACCGCTGTTGGGACAGACTTGATCTATGCCGGAAGTATCAAGGGCGTCGCAAGTCTGCTTCACGGAAAGCAGAAGAATGTTGATGTGGGGCTGCTGAAAGTAACCGTCCCTCCAGGGATTCTCGGGATTTTCGGCGGATACATGATTCTGGAAGCTTTTGAGTCCGAGGCTTCAAGGCTCATAACTGCTTTGCTGGCAGCGGTGCTTTTAACATCCAGCATTCTGATGATATTCTCCCACTTCAGGAAGAGATACCTGAAAGTGGAGTGCTTTGTGTGCGAACGCTACTGCGAGAAGTTCAGCGAGAGTAACGGGAGGAAGTGGATCATAGCAGCTGCTGCCTTTATAGTCGGTCTGCTCGTTGCAACGACCTCTGTCGGCAGCGGAACCCTCATGACCTTCGCTCTGATAACCATAACCAACCTTAAACCCCACAGAATCGTTGGAACAGACATAGTCAATGGCCTGCTGTTCACTGTAGTTGCTGCCACCCTCCACGGCTTCAGCGGCAACGTCAATTTCCCGCTTGCAGCAGAGCTCATTGCTGGCGGGTTAATAGGAGTCTATTTCGGAGTCCGTGCTTCCAGCAGGTGCTCGTCGGAGCTCCTCAAAATAGCTCTAACATCCACAGTGGGTGTAACGGCTTTGGTCGTCGCCATCAATCTGTGGTAAAACTTAAATAATTAACGTCGTTAAGCTTTCCGATGAATCTCGACAGATACAGGCCAGAGAACCTCAGAAGGCCCTC
>CAZHKD010000177.1:0-2844 GCA_964533255.1 uncultured archaeon
GTAAACCCATGCGTCTCCCTGCTGATAAACCCAACTCCATACGGCGTAAAGGTCTGCAGCTTTCCTTCATCGAGCAGTTTTTTAAATTCGTCCTCGCTGAGCTGCTCGTATCCCCTAACCTTTTCAAGCAAAAAGTCCACGGGTTTCATCCCGTTGATCTCACCTATAACAAGGCTCTTCTTGGTTACCCTTACATCTTCCACATTAGCTAACCTGCTCTTTATAATCTCCACCGTCTCCTCAAAACTCTTACCCCTCTCAGGGAAAATATCACTGTAATATGCGTTTATCCTGCCTCTGAAACATAAAGCTGCAGCTCCAGGGCTCAAAAGCCTGTAGTTGGCCAGAATGAATGGTGTGGATGTGGCAGCCTGAAGTGGGAGGAGGTTTAAACCGACAATAGGTGTTTCGCCACCGGTTTTTCTTGCAAGTATTCTTAGCGTTCTGTTTACCGGGTAAACTACGTTATTTCTGTCCAGATACCGTGAAAATTTTTCCATTATCTCAAATTTTTCCTCTAGGTCAGCGTCAGAGAATTTTTTGTAATAATAGCGGTCACTGAGAAAATTCAGGCCAAGTCTGATCTTCCCATGGAAATACACGGCAGGAAAGGCAAGAATTATCAGATCCCACCCCTTCCCGATCTTGCTCCCCAGCTTTTCTGCAGTCTTGGTGGCACCCTTTCCTTTTTCATAGAATACTTTTACGTCACCGTCGTAATCCATTAAAAGGATGCAAACACCTCTGGTGTGGATTGTTCTGCTCAAAACGTACCCTTCTATAACAATCCCCAGCATCTGAGCATTCGGAAACTTTTTTTTGAGCAGATCGTTGAATGTTTTCCAGAACATCCAGGTGCTTTCCGTCAAAAAGAGCATCACGACGTTGGGCTCAAATTTCAGAGATTCCAGCTTGTCACTGATTTCAGCGTAGCATTTTCTGATGTCTATCTCGGAGGAGTGGACAATTTCAACCTTCATACGACCACTAGGTTGCTAATCTCCCTGCACGCCGACTCAAGATCCAGATCGAGCTTGTAGAGCGGCATCTCGTCCTTCGCAATTATGCTCAAAACCAGAGTTTTTGACACGGGATACATCCTGACGATCATGTCCTCAAACTTGAAGCTGGCCTCCGTGAGATTTCTGGTGAATATGTAGTAGAGTATTTCCCTGATCTGGCCTTCGAGCCAGTAAAGGAGGGTGCTCAGTTTTGCCTTTTTATCCCTTTTTGCACTCACATAAATGGGCACACCATCTATTCTGTGGAGTACCACCATGTATACGCCAGGGTCTGATGAGAAGGGCTCCAGAAGCTTTGAAATTCTGAGCAGAAGGCTCATTTGAGACTCTCCAGGATTGTTTTTACCGCCTCCTCGGTTCCGGCCACGCCTGAGTCGCACATCTTCTTCAGTTTTTTGTACAGGGTCTGGGGGACTCTAACCCCCATCTTCTTGATTAAAGAATCAATATCGACCTTCTCCCTCCTCTCCTCGATGTAGTCAACGCCTTCCACAACTATTCCAACGCCGTCAAGAATGCGGTAGGGAAATACGCCCTCAGCGTGCCAGCTGCCCCGGTGCTTTATTATCCTCAGGGTTCTGTTGAACGCCTCGCCGTATCCTATGTTCTTCAACTGCACAACTGTGTCGCCGAGGAAAAGTGGGATCGTTACAGAAGGTTCATCCAGATTCCCGCTGAGCGGTTCTTCCAGAGTTATTACGGTTGTTCCAAGACTTCTGAGCTTGTAGAAGAACCAGTTAACGTCATTTCTCATCTCGTAGCTGAGTGATGAGACGAGGGGGGTGAAGGAGTCGATGACTATTCTGGAGTTTCCGTCGCTCCCGCTCATGATAAAACTCATAAGCTCGTTATTCAGGTAAGAGACGTTCTCAGCAAAAAACCTCCTGACCTTCAGCCTTTCATCCTCAATATACTCTTTCACCTCGTCCCAGCCCAGGCTCAGGGCTGTATCAAGCACGCCCTTTTCATCCATATCGAATGAGACATAAATTCCATTTTCACCTTTTTCAAGACCCTTCATGAGGAACTGAAGGGTGAATATGGTTTTCCCAGTTCCTGTTGAGCCGAGAACCACTGTAACTGTGTTCTTTCTTAGACCCCCTCCGAGAAGGGAATCGAGACCAAAGACTCCCGTTTCAACCCTCATTACCTCCACCCTAATGTAGTGCTGTAAAGAAATAGAATTCCTCGTATAAATTTCTTCCGATAGACTTCTGGAAAATTACTTGTCCTCAATGCCCCTCTCTGTCACCTTGAATACTGCCTCACTTTCCGGCAGGTGTGGTGAATCGATAAGTCTGGCAACTCTGAGCTCCCCTTTGCTTTTTCTCAGGTATATCCTGAAGGTTGCCGTGTGGGCGACGATGTGTCCGCCAACAGGCTTCGTGGGGTCGCCAAAGAAGGTATCCGGCTTTGCCATAACCTGATTCGTAACGACGATTGCGGCATTGAAAATCTCGCCGAACCTCATGAGGTCGTGGAGGTGTCTGTTCAGCTTCTGCTGCCTGTCGGCCAGCGTTCCCCTGCCGACGTATTCTGCTCTGAAGTGGGCCATGAGAGAGTCGACTATGAGAAGCTTAACGTTTTTGCCTTCCTTCTTGAGCTTGTTCGCAAGCTCCTTGGCATTGTCAACCAGAAGCATCTGGTGGTTGGAGTTGTAGGCCTGAGCAACGTAGATGTTCTTGAGAGCTTCCTCTCCATCTAACCCCTTTGCCTCGGCCATCTGGATAATTCTCTCCGGTCTGAAGGTGTTCTCGGTGTCTATGACTATAACTGCTCCCTCCAGCCCTCCGGCATCTCTGGGAAGCTGCACGTTGACGGC
>CAZHKD010000178.1:0-2711 GCA_964533255.1 uncultured archaeon
CAAAATACTGCTGGATTTGCTGCTTCAGCCAGTCACCGGCCAGGGCATCCAGCAACAGCTCAGCCACTACAAACAGGGCTATACCTGTCCCATGCACCAGCAGCCTTAATTGACACTGAAGTTTTTAAAACTCGGGCTTTAGGCCTTGGCCCAGTTAGTTGCAGAAAGCACTTACCTCAGTACGGGTACAAAAACACAAACCTAAACATGTATTTCAAATGTGCACCTTTTGCTTCCAGTTCCCCAGCAGCTGATTTCTTTAACACGGTAACGTTCTCCTGTTTTTTTGAGGAGGATTCCCTCGATAATGCCCTCGTCCGACTTGCAGTACGTTTGCCCGATCACCGGCAACCCCTCACAGAGGTAGCACTCCTCCACGATGAACACTCCTCTGCCCGTCTCCACGACTTCACCAAGTCTGAATTTCTCCCACATGCCTGCAATTCCCTCTTCAACCCTTACGCCCTCTTCAACGAAGTCTGCCAGAATGTGGTAGCCAATGTCAAATCCCAGTTTTTTCAGGAGCATCTCGTTACCCATCTGAAGGTTGACAACGCTCATAGATCTGAGGAGCGCTCTTAAGAGCTGATAGTCATCGATGTCAGCACTTATCCGGGATATGATTTCCTCCTCAGCCTGATTGAGCGGCTTAACATCACCAAAAACCGATCGGTAGTATCTCCTGATCAGGTTTCCGTGCACCTCCTCCCGTACGAGTCTAAGGAAGCCGCGACTGTGAAGCAGCTTTACATGGTGTGAAACTGTTGCCTTCGTTAACCCGAGTTCTCTGGCGATTTCAGTTACAGTCATGTCTTTTTCAGCAGTCATGGATAGGATTCGCCTTCTTGTTTCATCAAAGAGTACGTCGTGAAGGTTCATCCAGTATTCAACAACTCAATCTTGGAAAAACTTTGCGGTCAGGTGTATCTCTGCCCACCACACAGTAAAGTTTATCAGTTAGATATTCATCTAACCGATATTATGAACGTGAAAAATCTCTGGCTATCAAGCATTTTGATTGCGGCAATGCTTGTGGTGACGGCATCTGCGGGAAATATCGAGGCTGGTAGAGAGGTCTACACCAGGTATTGCGTGTCATGCCACGGCGAAGAAGGAGACCAGCTCAAGGAATTGGGTGTTGACTTCTCCAGTCGGGAGTACTGGATGAAGAAAACAGATGCGGAAATAAGAGACGTTATTTGGAATGGGAAAGGGGGTATGCCTCCCTGGAAGGATGCGCTCGACGTCGATGATGTGGATTCAGTCATTCTGTACATAAAGTCTCTTGCATCATTGCCTTCAGAATCTACCACCAAAGCGCCGGTAGAGGAGCCACAGATAAAAAAACAGCCGGGATTCGAGATAACGGTTGCCCTACTAGGTCTCGTTTTCGCTCTGAGGAAATACAGAGGCTGAATCATTACATCTGCTTTTATGCATCTCTGTTAGTTTCTACCATTTTTCTGGGGAATTGTTGTTCACAAAGTAACGTGAGCAGAATTCCGTTGGAGATGAATACAATAATGGAGCCCCCTATAAACGCGGCCACTAAGTTTATTTTCGATGATATCTATCAAAACTCAATGGATGCATTTCTGAAGAACGGAGAAATATGGACCCCATATTCACCAAAACTGGAAAGGCGAGGTTTTGGTAGACGAAAGGGAGACAGGATACTCCTCTCAATCCACGAGGCCGTCTACCTGTCAACCAAAGGTTCACTTCGAGTTCTCAAGGGCGAAGAAGAGGTAAGTTCAAAGGAGCTACTCAAAATGCTTGAGAGCCCCTCCTACTATTTCGCCTACGAAGACCTCAGAGAGCGGGGCCACAGGATAAAGCCCGATGGCCGTTACTTCACGTGGAGGGAAACAGAAATACTGGCTCTTTCGGAACGGGAAAAAATCAGGTTTCCCGAGCTTAAGGACTTTACCGGGATAATTGCCGTGGTGGATGAGGAGGGTGAGGTGACTTACTACCGGTCTGGCATTGTGGAGCCACGGGGCGAGCAGAAAGAAGAGCTCATGAGCTTTTCCGGCACCTTTGTGGGGGATAGAGTTCTTACCACAAACACCGAGATATTCCGGAAGTACTTCTATGGCAGCGAGCGGAACAATGTTGTTACGCTGAGCCTTGTTGAGGCGGTGTATCTGGCAGAAAAGGGATATCTTCATCTGGACGAAGACTTTAATATCGTATCAAAAAAGGCAAAAGAGCTTGAAAAGAACTTTGAGAGAAAATATGAGGTTTACAGAGATTTAAAAGAGAGAAACTTCGTTGTGAAGACGGGCTTCAAGTTTGGGAGCGATTTCAGAGTTTACGAGAGGGTTGAGAGCCTTTCAGACCTTCCACACTCAAAGTACCTCATCAAAATAGCTGATGATACGCCTTTCGACCCCAGCGAGGTTGCCGGAATGGTCAGACTGGCTCAGAATGTCAGAAAGAGGATGCTTTTCGTGTTCGAATCAGGAGGGAGAAACTTCTACTACATGATGGAACGAATCAGGGTATAGCTCAGGGCGAGGCCGGAAGGGTGCAAGACCCTCACCCGGACTTCATCAGAAGCCAGGCATTTTCTCCCGCTCTGGGAAATTTTATCAGCACATATACCCCTTTAACCTTCTCGCCGTCCAGTTCAACCTTTATTTCCTTCTCATCTCTTTTCAGGAGCCTGTATTCACCTCTATCCCAGATTATCACCTTTCCGGCCCCGT
>CAZHKD010000179.1:0-2692 GCA_964533255.1 uncultured archaeon
TTTTGACGCCAACCCCTTTCACACCCTCGTTGTAATCGGTACCCACCAGAAGTGCAATATCAACCAGCTGCTCCCTCGTTATCCCGAGCTTTTTCAGGTTGTAGGCCAGATCGATTTTTTCAGGTTTAACGTCCACGTAAACGTTCTTCCCCGGAAGCTTCCTCTTGCCGGTGATTGCGAGATTCCTTGCAAGGTGGGGGCTGCCAAACAGAAGGGAATCGTAGTCCTGACTTGCCGCAAAATCGGCGTCGCCTTTTGAGGCCATGTATGCAGCCTGCGCCTCACCTTCGCTTGGAGCCTGAACGACGGGTATGCCCATGTATCCCAGCAGCTCCCTGGAGGACTGGATTACGTAATCGTCAACCCTGGCAGCAGCCTGAGCGTACTTCTTTGCGTAAACGTCGCCCCTCTCCAGAGCTTCCTTCCACTTCTCTTCATATTCTGCTCTTCGTTCCGCTCTCTCTTCTATTTCTGCCCTCTTAAATTCCGGCGGTTCCCCATCGAAGACGAAAACCGGTTTGAGACCAAGCTCTGCCATGTTGGAGACTCTGTAAAGTATCCCCGAGAGATGGGAGGTAATTCTTCCTTGGGAATCCTTTAGTGGCGTACCATCAGGCTGTCTGATGATGGAAATGAACTGGTATAGGGTATTGAATGCATCTATCGCAACTATTCTTCCTGAGAAGTATTCGAGGCTCACCTCTTCTTTTTCAAACAGCTCCCCGATGTCTGCACCCATGGTAGAAAGTATGCATTTCGGCAGTTAAAAATGAATCGCTGGGAGTTGTGAAAGTTTTTTAAACACGGCAAGCCAATAGGCGAACAGTTCTTTTTCATTCTGATTTGGAGGTGACTCCCATGACTCCCAGAAAGGCTGTTGTTTTAGCGGCCGGTATTGGGAGGCGGATGGGAGTTGCACCGAAACCCCTGCTGAAGGTTGGCGGACGTGAAATTATTTGGAGGAACATGAGACTCCTTGAGAAACACGGAGTCGGGGAGTTTGTGGTGGTTGTCAACGAGAGCTTCAAGGATCAGCTGGTGGATTTTCTGGCAAGGGAGGGGTTCAGGTTCAGGTACGTGGTTAACTCAGACCCCGAGCGGGGAAATGGATACTCGCTTTATCTGGCAAGTGATTTCGTGGATGAGGAGTTTGTTCTTGTGATGGGAGACCACGTTTACGAGGAGGAGTTCATAAAAGAGGCCATAGGTAAGAAGGGGTTAATAGGAGACGGAAACCCCAGATTCGTAGATATTGGTGAGGCGACGAAGGTAAAGGTGAAGGATGGCAGGGTTGAGAGAATCGGAAAGGACTTGAAGGAGTTTGATTGTATCGATACAGGCTTTTTTGTGCTTTCTCCCGAGATTTTCAGACATGCTGAAGACATTGTTTCTGAAAAGCAGGAAGTTTCTCTTTCAGAGATAATAGAGAAGGCGAAGGTGGAAGTAAACTTCGTCTCGGGCTATTTCTGGATGGATGTGGATACAAAGGAAGAACTTAGGAGAGCAAACCGGGAAATTGTCAGGAGGAGCATCAAGGCTTCAGAAGATGGAATGGTTTCAAGGCACATCAACCGAAAGGTATCTACCCGGATAACTGAAAGGGTTTCTGGTAGCATAACACCGAATCAGGCAACCCTAATCAGCTTTTTGGCTGGCATAATCTCTTTTCTTGTGATTTTCCTTTCCAAACCGGTTGCCGGGCTCCTTCTCCAGATATCCTCCATACTGGATGGCATAGATGGTGAAATAGCCAGAGTAAGGATGATGAGCAGCCCTTATGGAGGCTGGATAGACTCAATATTGGACAGAGTTGTGGACTTTCTCTTTCTGCTGGGCTTGGCCGTCACCACGCCTCTCGATACCACCGGCTGGCTGTTTTTCGCTTTAGCTGCTTTCGGGAGCGTGATGGTGAGCTATACTTCAGAGAGGTACAGGGGTGCCTATGGAAGGAGTATCTTTCAGGATTACCCCCAGCTCAGGCGTTTGCCGGGGAAAAGGGATGAAAGGATATTTTTGACGATGATTGCACTGTTCTTCAACGCTGTGGTCGAACTATTCGCACTACTTGCGGCCCTTACGATTTTAAGGATTGCGGTTACTCTTGCTGTCGTTTCAAGAAGGGTCTAGTCAGTTAAGAAGTTTAGCGATAAATTCTCTTCTCAATTCTCTCCAGCCTCTCATCCAGAAGCTTGATTCTCTTCTCGAATCTCGTGTCGAGCCTTTCCTCCAGATCATCTGAATTGACCGCAATTGCCCTCTTAAGGCTCTCAAACTCCTCTTTCATCCTCACCATCCTCGACTCGAGGCTGATTATGAGGGCTCCGAGAGAGAGGGTCAGGAGGAAGGCGAAGAATATAACGCCGGCATCCACGTTATCGTAGAGGGAGAGCCACTTGTACGTAAGCATGACTGCAGAAAAGGCCATTACTGCAACTATGAAAATATCCCTCGCCTCCATAGGCTACACCCAGGATTAACTGGTAAAAAAAGTATATATGTTTTTTGATAAAATAGTGTGAGGTGGAGATACTGGTGAATGAAATGTGAGGGCAAAAACTTTATTATCTATCCTTTCAAGCATCCATTGTCCCGGGCGTTAATCGCCTGAGCATGACGGGGCCGAGGTAGCCTAGCTGGTTGGGGCGCCTGACTCATAATCAGGAGGTCGGGGGTTCAAATCCCCCCCTCGGCA
>CAZHKD010000180.1:0-2683 GCA_964533255.1 uncultured archaeon
CAATCAAACATCACCCTTATATAATCCGGAAGGAAAAAGCAGGCATGCGAAGTGAAGAAATTAAGAGGGGCGTCGAAAGGGTTGCTCACAGGGCTCTTCTGAAAGCTCTCGGTGTGACGGATGGTGATATGGACAAGCCCTTCATCGGAGTTGCCAGCGCCTACAACACAATCGTCCCCGGACACATGAGCCTTGACAGAATTACTCAGGCCGTTAAAGAGGGCATCATCGCTGCAGGCGGCGTGCCCTTCGAGTTCGGAACCATTGGAATTTGCGACGGCATAGCCATGGGGCACGAGGGGATGTGCTACGCTCTGCCTTCAAGAGAGCTCATCGCAGACTCGATAGAGGCGATGGTTGAGGCCCATCGCTTTGATGGACTCGTTGTCGTTGGCTCGTGCGACAAGATAGTTCCGGGCATGCTCATGGCCATGCTCCGCCTGAACATTCCTGCCATAGCGGTTACAGGCGGGCCAATGCTACCCGAGAAGATTGGAGAGAGATACGTTACCATCTCCACAGCCTTTGAAGCAGCAGGAATGTACAAAGCAGGAAGCCTCGATGATGCAGGCCTTAAACTCTACGAGGACTTCTGCGCAGCCTACTGCGGGAGCTGCCAGGGGCTTTACACGGCCAACACCATGCAGATCATGACCGAAACCCTTGGCCTGAGCCTGCCCTACACCTCAACGTCTCCATGCGGCTCGTCAAGAAAGCTCCGCATCGCAAAGGAGGCTGGAAAAAGAGCCGTTGAGCTGGTTAAAGGAGATATAAAGCCCCTCGATTTCGTCACCGAGAATTCCTTCCGGAACGCAATCACCATGGACATGCTGATAGGCGGCTCAACAAACACGGTCCTCCACCTCCCGGCCATAGCGAGGGAAGCAGGAATAAAGCTGGATATGGAGCTCTTCGATGAGATAGGCAGGAGAACACCTCACATCGTCGCCCTTGACCCGGCAAGCGAGCTGACCATGATGCACCTTGACGAGAGTGGCGGAATACCCATGATATTCAGGAAGGCGAAGGAGCTCTTCAGCAACGAGCTAACGGTCAGCGGTAAAAGGGTTTATGAGATAGCTGAGTCTGCATTTGTGAGAGCTTCGGACATCATTCACGAGCCCGATAAACCCATCCGCAAAGAGGGTGGAATAGCCATACTGAAGGGGAACCTTGCAAAGGCCGCCGTTGTGAAGGCTGCCGCTGTCCAGGAAAGCATGCTCAGGTTTGAGGGCAGCGCAAAGGTTTTCGATTCTGAGAAGGAAGCCATGAAGGCGATCCTTGGTGGTGAGATTGAAGAGGGGGACATCGTCGTCATTCGCTACATGGGGCCGAAAGGTGCTCCAGGCATGCCGGAAATGCTGATGCCCACAGCAGCGATAGCAGGAATGGGGCTTGAAAGGGTTGCTCTGATAACAGACGGGCGCTTCAGCGGTGCAACGAGGGGGCCGTGCATAGGGCACGTCTCTCCTGAGGCAATGGTGGGTGGAACCATCGCTTTCGTTGAGGATGGAGACGTCATCAGCATCGACATCCCTGCAAGAAAGCTTGAGCTGAAGGTTGATGAGGATGAGCTTCAATCCAGAAAGGAGAAGTGGAAGCCTCCCGAGAGGAAATTGAGGGGCTACCTCGCAAGATATGCCAAGCTCGTGAGCCAGGCAGACGAAGGGGCAGTTCTCGGATAATTTTGCGATTTATATTTTATTTAACAAAAAGAATAGTGCTTTATCACCGCACTGCGATGATAGTACATGAACAGTAAAAGCAAAGTGACAGGGTTTCTGGGAGGCCTGGCAGCCTTCATAATTCTGGTTCTGGCGGTGCAGAATCTGGCCTCAACGGGCGATGCTGTTGCAGCGGGCAACGGCACCATAGCGGTAAGCGGCTTCGGCAAGGTTTCCGTTGAGCCCGATGAGGGTCACGTCATCGTTTCGGTGGAGGTAGAAGCTGCAAAGGCAAGCGATGCTGCCAGTAAAAATGCCGAGATTGTCAACAGTGTCATTGCCAAAATAAAGGCTGTCGGAGTGGAAAACATAAAGACGAAGAGCTACAGGGTTGAGCCAGTCTACCAGTGGGTTGAGGAGCCCATAGAACCGATAAAGCCAGCAGAGTCGAAATCATACGAGTCCGGTAAAGGCGTTGTGAAGAGAAGCGAGATAGTTGGTTACAGGGCATACACGTCACTTGAAGTCGTAGCCGACCCAAAGATGGTTGGAAAGGTAATAGATGCGGCAATGGATGGTGGAGCAAACAGAATAGAGTCGGTGTTCTTCACCCTGTCAGACGATGCCAGAAAAGAAGCGTATGAGACTGCTCTCAGGAAAGCAGTTGGAGATGCCAGGATCAAGGCAGAGGTTGTTGCTGAAGAGCTCGGAATTGAAAACTACAGAATCTCGAAGGTGACAGTTGGATATGGCTACATTCCGGGCCCTGTTTACGAGGCCAAAGCAGTATCTGCACAGACCACGATACTTCCTTCTGAAGTGGAAGTCAGCGCCACCGTTAACCTGATTTACGAGTTTCCTTAATTTTTTGAGAGATTTTTCCAATTTTTGAGTTGATAATTATTATTCAGATACTGTACAACAACCTGCACACGATATCTCTAACGTTTCTTGGAGGATTCACGATGGCAACTCTCACGAGTGTTGAACTCATGTTTAACGGTATGATGATTGGTGGG
>CAZHKD010000181.1:0-2670 GCA_964533255.1 uncultured archaeon
GCAATGAAGGCAAGCAGCGCGTTCATCCCGATGCTGTCGGCATCGCTCAGCTCGGTAACGTTCCCGACTCCGAAAAGCACCGGCCTGTCACTCCTTTCAGCGAGCTCCGCATATCTGAGGATGGAGTGGGTGATGCCGGGGAAAGCGTCCAGCACAGCGTCGAGTATTATCCTGTCCGTGTACCTCTCAGCTTTCTCAGCAATTTTCAGGAGCTGATTGACGTCTCTTGAGACTATCACGACAGCCTTTCCCTTGACAGCATCTAAGGCATCCAGATTCTCGGCAGATATGCTCATAACCATGTCCGCTCCGGCCTCAACACCCGCTTTAATTGCCCTTTTGCTGAAGGTGTCAACGCTGACGGCATCGTGCATGTCAGCAGCAATTTTCACAGCCCTTTTTACATCAGAAACCTCGAATTCCATTGGGATACCGATGTCGATTATATCTGCCCCGCTCTCAAGGTAGTGGGAAATTTTGTTGCGAAGCTCGTCCTCGCTCAGCCTTGTTGCATCAACCACCTCTGCAACCACCTTCATCCTGCTGCCTCCGCCCACCTTCACGCTGCCGATCATGAAATCGTAGCTGTCTATGCTGTCAACGAGCTCCATCGTCTCTTTGAGCTTCTGCCGGGCTATCAGCCTGTCGGCCGGCACGTCGTGGCGCAGCTCGATGGAGTCGAGGTGGCGCAGAACAGTGGGAATGTCGTAGGCATGGGTGGGGCCGAGCCTTATTTTAACGCCCTTCTCCTCCTCCAGCTCCTTCCAGCGGGCTCCTTTTGTGAGGCCGGGCACCATCACAAGGTCATACTCATCAAGTCTGAGGTGGCGAATGTGGGAAGGAGTTATAAAGGCAGCAACGTCAACATCCGCTACATAGACATGGGCATCTCCGGCCCGCATTCTTACCTGATCTTCGGCAAGCCGGCCGGTGACGAGGAGAACCTTCATGGGTAAAGGAGGGTTGCAAAGGTGAAAAGGGTTGCGGAGCTTCATGTTCATACAAAGCACAGCGATGGTAGGAGCAGCGTGAGGGAAGTGTTGAATGCGTGTATAAAGAAGGGAATTCAGATTGTTTCAATCACCGACCACGACACCATCAACGGCTCTCTGGAGGCCATCGAAATTGTGAGGGATGAGCATCTGAGCATCCAGGTTCTGCCTGGCATAGAGGTTACGACTTCCAGCGGCCACCTGCTGGTGTATGGCGTTGAGGAAGATGTGGAGAAGGGCATGTCCATTAAGGAGACTGCTGAAAGGGTTAGAGAGCTTGGAGGCGTGACAGCGATAGCACATCCCTATCAGATTGAGAGGAGAGGTGTTGCTCTCCCAGCAAGGCACATGCCATACGTGGATGCAGTTGAGGTCTTCAATGCCAAGTACGTGATAGGAATATGCAACGCAATGGCCAGAAAGCTGGCTGTGAGGTTCAGCAAGAGCATGATAGCTGGCAGCGACGCCCATGTAGCTGAGCATGTGGGATACGGGCTGACGGTGATTGAAGGAGAGGTGCTGGAGGCAATAAGAAACGGAAGAACTGAGATAAAGGGTGAGAAAATTCCGGTTTTTTCCCAGCTTCTTTATACCCTTGGCGTTAAAAAGCGAATTATAAACTAGAGATTTAAAATTAAAAGGATAGCCCCTCCATTCTTTTGAGCGCCTCCTCAATCACCTCAACACCTCTTGTCAGAGCAAACCTCACGAATCCCTCGCCGTGCTGGCCGAAGCCGACTCCAGGCGTTACGAGAACTCCGGCATCATCCAGAAGCTTTCTGGCGAAGGACATGCTGTCGTAGCCATCGGGAACCCTGCACCACACGTAAAAGGTTGCCTTCGGATAGTCAACATCTAAGCCAAGGTTTTTGAGCCCCTTCACCAAAACATCCCGTCTGGCTCTGTAAATGGAGTTGGTCTTGTCTATAACGTCATCGCTTCCACGCAGAGCGGCAATTGCTGCCTCCTGAACGGCCTGAAAAACTCCGCTGTCCACGTTCGTCTTGACCTTCAGCAACCCCGCCAGAATCTCTGGATTGCCGACGGCAAATCCGATCCTCCACCCTGTCATGTTGTAGGTTTTGGAGAGGGAGTTGAACTCTACCGTAACATCAAAGGCTCCATCAACTTCGAGAAAGCTCAGAGGCCGGTAATCAAAGGCGATTTCGCTGTAGGCGGCGTCGTGGGCAAGTATAATGCTGTAATCCGTGCAGAAGTCTATGGCCTCCTTTATGAATTCTTTCTCAGCAACAGCCGTGGTGGGGTTGTTGGGGTAGTTCAGGAACATTATTCTGGCCTTTCTGGCAACGTCAGAGGGGATTGAAGAGAGGTCGGGCAGGAAGCCATTCTCTGCTTTCAACGGCACCTCATAGGGCCTGCCACCTGCGAGAAGGGTGGATGATGCGTAAACGGGATAGCCGGGGTCTGGCACGAGCACGTAATCTCCATCGTTCACGAAGGCAAGGGGCAGGTGTGCTATGCCCTCCTTGGAGCCTATGAGGGCTATAATCTCCTTCTCTGCATCCAGCTCAACGCCCTTCCTTCGAGCATAAAAATCAGCTACTGCTCTTCTGAACTCAAGCATACCCTCGTAGCTGGGGTATTTCTGGTTCTCCTCCCTCTCAACTGCCTTCTTCATCGCCTCGACAATGTGCCTTGGCGTGGGCAGATCAGGGTC
>CAZHKD010000182.1:0-2636 GCA_964533255.1 uncultured archaeon
ATAGAAATCCCGGATTTACCCACCTTTGAGCCAGATGAGAGGGTTATTCCGGTTCCAAGAGGCTATTACTCGTCATACGACCTGATGGAAGCCTATGACAGGGTGATTAACGCCATATACAAGGCATGGCAGTACCACTTCGAGTACCTTAACCTGTCCTACCTTGCTTACCTCACCTTCGCCGACACCGTCAGAAAGCTTTTCCCGGGCATTAGCGAGTCCACCATAGGAAAGATGGTTGCCGGTGCGTACGTTGTGATGTTCCGCCCCGAAGAGGAGCTGGCAAAGCTTGCAAGGCTGGCCATCTCTCTTGGCCCCAGAGTTGTGGAGATACTCAAATCAGACATGAAGCCGGAGGAGAAGCTCGAGGAGCTGAGCAAGTTCCATGAAGGGAGAGAGTGGATTCACTCATTTGAAGAAGTGAGAGATCCCTGGTTCTACGTCTCATGCGGAAGCGGGTGGTTCCACTACGAGGGGAGCTGGATAAACATCCTGGAAGTCCCCTTTGAGTATCTTAAGAGCTACATAGACAGGATTGAGAGGGGAGAGAAGGTTGAGAGAGACCTTGAGGCCATCGATGAACAGAGAGCCAAGCTGGTGGAGGAGTACAGGAACCTGATAAAGAGCGACGAGGACAGGCAGGCCTTCGATGGGGCTTACGGGATATGCAGAAAGATATACACCTACGCCGAAAACCACCTGTTCTGGGTGGAGCACTGGTTCCACACCATAGTTTTCGAGAAGATGAGGGAGTTCGGCAGGCTCTTTGTCAGATACGGAATGATCAACGAAGTTGACGACATATTCCTCTTCAACCGCTTCGAGATTCCCATGATGATCGAAGATTTGGCTACGGCATGGGCTCTCGGCGAGAACGTGCCGACGAGGGCTGCATACTGGAAGCAGAAGGCTGAGAAGAGGAAGAAGCTGCTGGAAGCTGCAAAGAACTGGACACCGCCTCCGGCACTGGGGACTGTTCCGGAGGAGATTGCAGAGCCCTTCACGGTAATGCTGTGGGGAATAACCTCAGAGAAGGTTGCGGAGTGGATCAAGGGTGTGACAGCCAGGCCTGAAGACGTCAGCGAGATAAAGGGTTTTGCAGCATCGGCGGGAATTATAGAGGGCAGAGCGAGGGTTATAAGGTTCCTTGATGAAATAACGAGTGTTCAGGACGGCGAGATACTGGTCTGTCCCACAACGAACCCCTCCTGGGCCCCGGTCTTCACCAAGATAAAAGCTGCCGTGACGGATATCGGTGGCTTAACAAGCCATGCAGCGATAGTTTGCAGGGAGTACGGACTGCCAGCAGTAACCGGAACCGGCATCTCGACCCAGGTGATAAACACCGGCGATATAATCCGCGTGGATGGAGACAGGGGGACCGTGACCATTGTTGAGAGGGCAAATCAGGAGTAGGCTGATTGCATTGCCTAATTTCATTGTTTTAAGGTGGAAGGAAATGACAATTAAAAACAAGAGCAGGTACACAAGATGGTTTGAGGAGCTTGGAAGGGACAGCATCCCGAAAGCTGGGGGAAAGGCAGCAAACCTTGGAGAGATGATAAACGCAGGCTTTCCAGTCCCTCCTGGCTTTGCCATTACCATCGATGCCTTTGAGGAGTTTCTGGAGAGCGCCAGGAGGTTTGGAAAGAAGGCGAAAATAGTGGAAATAATTTCAAAAGTTGACCCTAAGGACACAAAGGATCTCGAAGACACCAGCGCCTTTGTGAGAGAGATAATTGAGGCGACGCCGGTGCCCGAGGAGATTGTTGAGGAGATAGAGAAGGCCTATCAGGAGCTCTGCAAGAGGACAGGAGTCGAAAATCTTCCTGTCGCAGTCAGAAGCTCTGCGACCGCAGAAGACGTGCCTAACGCAAGCTTTGCCGGACAGCAGGACACGTACCTCTGGATATCAGGCTTCGAGAACGTTATGAAGCATGTTGTCAAGTGCTGGAGCAGCCTTTATTCACCCAGAGCCATAGCCTACAGGGCAACAAAGGGGTTCTCCCACTGGGAGGTTTCAATCGCCGTTGCCGTTCAGAAGATGGTGAATTCCAGGAGCAGCGGAGTCATGTTCACCCTCAACCCGACCCACGGTGACGAGGCGCAGATAGTAATCGAGTCAAGCTGGGGGCTCGGGGAGGCAATAGTGAGCGGCTCCGTAACCCCCGACAGGTTTGTGGTGGACAAGGTCACAATGGAGATTGTTGAAAGAACGGTGTCATCAAAACTCTACTGGATGGTCTTCGATTCGGATAAAGGAGGCGTGATCCACGGAGAGGTTCCCGAAGAGCTGAGAGACGAGCCGTCGCTGACGGATGAGGAGATTATCAAGCTGGCTGAAATCGGCAAAAAGATAGAGAAGCACTATGGGGCTCCTCAGGACATCGAGTGGGCCATTGATAAAGACCTGCCATTCCCCGAAAACATCTTCATAACCCAGAGCAGGCCCGAGACCGTCTGGAGCAGAAAGAAGAAGGAGCCCGTTATAGGGAAGAAGAGCGGCTACGATTTAATCATGAACAGGGCTCTCACCCGTTATAAGGTTCCGAAATCCTGACTGATTACGCTGGTCTTCAAAAACCCAGCTTCAAAAACATCACCTTCAATCATCAACAATAATTTTATTGGAGTAC
>CAZHKD010000183.1:0-2621 GCA_964533255.1 uncultured archaeon
ACGCTGCAGAAGCCGATGAGCCTCCTCACTCCTATTTGCTTCGCAAGATTTAAAATTGCCCTGAGAAGCGACTGGCCGAGCTTTTTGTTCTGGTACGAGTCGTGAACGATCATTCCAAACTCCGCTGAAGAGTCTGAATACCGTATAAGCCTTCCTTCAGCCACTACCTTCCCATCCTTGTTCTCTGCCACTATGGAAAACACCTTCTTCCTGTCAACTCTCGCATGCATCTCCCTTACTTCACTTGCTGTAAACCTGTAGGGGCGTAGAAATCTCATAGATCCGTCCCCAAGGGTCGTGTACATCTCGATTAGCTTTGGCAAATCATCCTCCCTGACTTCTCTGAGCACAACCTTCTCTCCTGTGGACAGGGTGACCTCCGCTGGCTCCATTTCCGACACCTGAAGTGAGTGGTAGACTGCGTGAACCTGAATATAAGAATCTATTTAAATTTAAAGTTTTTAGAGAATTTTTAAAATTAATCATTGCCGATGTGCTAAGCCGGATGGCAAGTATTTTTATACTAATCCTTCGAGAGATGAATCGATGCCAGTGGACAGCGAGATCTGGGTTGAGAAGTACCGCCCCAAAACTCTCGGCGAAATAGTGGGGCAGGAGGAAGTTGTCCAGAGGCTCACGGGATACGTGCAGAGAAGAAACATTCCCCACCTCCTCTTTGCCGGCCCGCCGGGAACGGGCAAAACGGCATCAGCAATAGCCCTCGCCAGAGACCTGTTCGGTGAGAACTGGAGGGACAACTTCGTAGAGATGAACGCAAGCGATGAGAGGGGGATAGACGTCGTCAGGCACAAGATAAAGGAGTTTGCCAGAACAGCCCCCATAGGCGACGCTCCCTTCAAGATTATCTTCCTCGATGAAGCAGATGCCCTCACTGCCGATGCCCAGGCTGCACTGAGGAGAACCATGGAGATGTACTCCCGAATCTGCCGCTTCATCCTGAGCTGCAACTACGTGAGCAGGATAATTGAGCCAATTCAGAGCAGGTGTGCCGTTTTCAAGTTCAGGCCTGTTCCGGCAGAGGCGATGAGGAAGAGATTGCTTGAGATATGCGAGAATGAGGGCGTGAACATAACTGAAGACGGGCTTGAGGCCCTGATCTACGTTTCCAATGGCGATTTCAGAAAGGCCATAAACGCTCTGCAGGGCGCAGCAGCCATCGGGGAAGTTGTGGATGCCGAGGCAATCTATCAAATTACCGCCACAGCCCGCCCCGAAGAGCTGGGCAAGCTGCTTGAAACTGCCCTTAACGGGAACTTCATGGAAGCAAGGGAGATGTTAAACAGGCTTATGATAGAGTACGGAATGGCTGGGGAGGATATAGTTTCACAGCTTTTCAGAGAAATCCTCTCCTCACCTCTTGAGGAGAAGCTGAAGGTTGTGCTGATTGACAGGCTGGGTGAGGTGGACTTCAGGCTGACGGAAGGTGCCCACGAAAGGATACAGCTCGACGCCTATCTTGCCTATCTGTCTCTGGTTGGCAGGAAGGGTAAATAGCTGTGATTGTGTAACGATTGTAATACAAAAACAAGGTATTTCATCTGCTTCTCACATTTTCAACCCATGTCCTGGGAGGTTCTGAAGAGGGAAAGTGAAGCAGAGATGTTTATTGAGCTGCTCAAGGGCAATGCGGTTTTTGCTTTTGCAATTGGCAACACGAAAACCGCTGAAGTGCCCGGAATAACCGTTGCCGGAGCGAATCCTGAGCTGATAAAGTTCACCCCTCCGGCAGATGCCGAACTTCTGCACTACGGCCACTGCAGGATAATACCCTTCCCACCCGCAACGCCTGACGGCAAGCCAACTCCAGCCCTGATAACTTACACCGCCCTTAGAGTTACAGGAGTCCCCTTTTTCGTTGTGGACAGCGGTCTCATGGCAAAGCCGAACATTCCGTACTTTGACATTGCAGCGCCGGTGGGTGAGAACATCGCTGAAAAGCAGGCCATGAAGCTTGAAGATGCAAGAGAGGCTTTTGAAAGGGCTAAAAAGCTTGGAGAGATGCTGTCAAGAGTGTCAGACGTTCTGATAATTGGAGAGAGCATACCTGCAGGCACGACGACGGCTGGAGCTGTTCTCAAGGCTCTTGGGATTAAGGCAGCCGTCTCCTCGAGCATGCCGGACAATCCTGTGAAGATCAAGGAGGAGGTTATTTCAAAGGCTGTTGAGAGGCTGGAAGAAATCGACGGCAGCGACCCGCTGCAGATTGTTGCTGCTGTGGGCGACCCTGTTATGGTTGGAGTCGCCGGAATGGCTGCTGGCTCCACAAAGCCGGTGCTGCTGGCTGGCGGAACGCAAATGGCGGCAATTGCCCACGTCATCAAAAGGCTGGATGAGGATGCGGACATAGCCATTGCCACCACCACATACGTGGCTGAAGACGAAACAGCTGACATGGCTGGAATCTCACCAGACGTGCCGGTAATTGCTGCCGATCCGATGCTTGGCGAGTCCTCAAAGCCGGGATTGAGGGCTTACGCAGAGGGGTTCGTGAAGGAGGGCGTCGGAGCTGGTGGAGCAACGCTGCTGGCGTACGCCAGAGGCATAAGTGGCGAGGAGTTTCTGAGAGAGGTTGAAAAGAGCTACTACGAGGTTGTGGAGTC
>CAZHKD010000184.1:0-2605 GCA_964533255.1 uncultured archaeon
AGCAGACAGAAATTCCGTGTCCGTGCGGGTGTGGGGCAAAACTCGACATCCTTCTTTGTCCTTACTGCCTCTCAGACGATGTCACCATCGTCAAAGACACTTCAGCAAGCTGAGTTATTTGATGTTGCTGAATACATTCTCCCTAAGAATTCTCTGTTTTTATTTGATCAACCTTAATGGCCGCCAACAATCTTCTTTATTCTCAACTTCCGTAACCGGTTAGACATTTACAGTTTCCCATAATTACTCTCCGCATCATATAGTTGAACGAAAAATTTAAGTATAATTAAGTTAATCAATTATTGTGCTGTCACAAATGGTTTTGGCCAGATATCACAAGAAAAGACCGTTCGAGTCCATCAAGGCTTTGAGAGAGTACCACGTGCGCAAGGTTGTGCTCGCGCTTGACGAACAAGAGTCGAGTGGCGAAAAGAAAGCGAGGATGATTGCTGAAGAGCTTGCGGAAGAACTCAAGACCGCATGGAACGTTGAAATCGTCGAAATAGACAAGAAAGATGCGATCGGGGCAGCATCTCGGCTTGTTTCACTCATTAAGCGAGAGGATAAGGATGCGATACTGAACGTCTCAGGCTCGCTTCGAACCTTCGCCGTCGCAGCTTACCTAGCTGCCCGCGTAACAGGATCGAGGATAATCGCATCGACCCCTCGCTATGGCGAGTACGATAACGAGGCGGGCATAATATCTGCAACGGACAACGGCGTTGAATCGCTCGACGACCCCGTCTTCAGACTCAATCTAGGAATAAGGAAGGTTTCGAAGGAATTCAGGAGAGAAATGAGCAGGTTGAGCCATCACTTAGCGAAGCTCGAAGCAGCTGGTTTTATCAGAAGGAAGAAGGTTGGTAGGAACGTGAAAATAGGGCCCACCAGCTTAGGGAAAATAGTTGCGGGTGTTCTTGCATGCCAGATTTCCTCGAGTCGTACGTCAGGGAGCTAAACGCAAAATCTGAAAGAATGAGGAATGATTACAGCGCAAAATCATCAAAAGTAGCTTTAGAACTCGAAAGAGCCTTCGAGAGGTTCTGGATAGGTACAGACTTACCCACCAGTTCTCCATTGGAATTCTCAGTTCTTGCCGTTGACAGCAGTTCTCAGTATATTGTGACGAGCAACGGAGGGATCTTCTACGTCGTGAGAGCGCTCGCCCTATCGAAAAGCAGAAGGTACCGAGAACTCGTTACTGACTTCGACTTCACCTCAGATTCAACGCACGATGCTGCACACATTATTCACAGGAAAATGGAGTGGGTAGAACACAGGGTTGCACTTCAAGCGGTGAAGGACGGTTTCGAAGGTTTTCTGCTGTTCGACGGCTCGATCTACGGAAGGCTTGCGCACATTCCTATCGAGACTGGATACGTTAACGACAGGGCGTTCATGCTGAAGTACTTTGAAACAGTAATTGAGCTACTGGAAACCTGCAAAAAAGAGAGTATTCCCATTATCGGAATAAGTAAGGAGAGCAGGACAGCATTTTTTAGAGAATTTCTGATAAAGACAATTGCCAGTGAAGTGAGGGATGAGATAGGACTGAGTGCAGAAAAGCTCGAAAAACTCCTCTCATTAGCTTTAGATAACAGGAGGATGGCAGTAAAAGAACTCGAAAAGATAGAAAAGGAGAAGGATGTCGGCATCCTTAGAGATCTAATAGAAGAGCTGTTTGCAAGAAGACCGGATTTCCAGCTAATACTGAGCTATACGGAGACAGCAGGATATACAACGCCACTTGTGCTTGGAGCCTCAATAAGGTGGAGGCGCTCGTATGAGAGAATTGTAAGAGATCCGGAGGGTTTCGTTAAGTCAAACTTCCCCGTTTCATCGAGAGACAGAAATTTCGTTGACTGGGCGTTAGGCATTGTGGAGAACATCCCGGATCTTCCAGCTATCGTATCCTTCCATCTCCTTCCAGCGATAAACGATACGCCGATGAGGATTGACATTCCAGCATGGGTTTTTGGGATTGAAGAAAAGCTGTCAGAAGTTGGGTGGCCCGAAGCGGTAAGTGTCGATATAGACGGAATTTTAAAGCTGATTTCAGCCGGCTACTGCGGCTTGGAGAACTACAACGTCTGGCTTAAGGCTGTAGATGATGGTGTTAAGTTGAGGAGGGATGTTTTCGAGAACCTGTACTTGCCCAAGTTCGAGGAAATTGTGGGCAGGTTTGCAACTCCGAGGGGGTATAGGCGTGTCAGGTTCCCTTGAAAGGATAGGTGTTGTTTTTGGAGATGCAAGTCCAACTGAGTTTTACTTCGTAACGGACGAAAACAAGCATCCGCCAAGATGGGAGTACGTTTTAGTGAAGTCCACAGAAAATATCGACGGAGAAGAGGTTGAAGTTGACGTTATCGCTCAAATCGATGCAATCTACTCATCAAGCATGGCTTTGAGCGGGAAGCCTAGCTTGGAGACCGTGGAGAAGATAAAGGATGCCGGGCTGGTAGATAGAAGGCTGTTCGCCAAAGCCAGAGTGCTAGGCTTCCTCTACGAAGGGAATGTTTTGCAGCCTAGGAGAGCAATATATCCCGGGAACGACGTGTTCAGGGCTCCAGAAACCATCTTAAAGGAGTTCTACTCGTATCCTGAA
>CAZHKD010000185.1:0-2575 GCA_964533255.1 uncultured archaeon
AACGACGAAGGGGTCGTTGCCCGGCCCTTCGAAGATGAACTTCTTTTTTACCTCTGCTATCGCCGCATCACGGGAAGAAAACTTCACCCTGACATTGTTTCCGGCAAGGAAGATTGAAGCTATCGCAATGTTCAGCCAGGCGCTCCCGTTGTAAGGCAGGATGAGGGCAACCTCCTCGTCTCGCCCACATATGGGTTTTCTGCTCTCCAACAACCCGACAGCTTTCTTAAACATCCTCAACCTTTCCAGGGTAATTTCCAGCTCGTTTGCAACATCTTTGTACGTAAATCCGATGTCTTTTACAGCTGTTTCGATTATTTCATCCTCTTTTTCAGCTATTCCGTCGGCAAGGGCTAAGATGAGCTCTAACCTCTCGTCGAGCTCCACGCCTCAAGGAAGCTTTTTCGTTTAATAACTATATCGGTTACCGATACATTTTTAAGATCGGTCGGGAGTGCACATTTTACCTTTTCCCTGAAGGGCTACCCTTTGAGTGCTCCACTCGTCTTTAAAATCAAAACCCCTTAAAAGGTTTTATTCGAGCAATCTAAAAAAAGGTTTCAACAAATGGTCAATCTAAGGATTGGCGATTTCCTGCCGATCAGTTGCTAAAATTTAAGAGTTCACTCTCTAACTGATTCTGACGGGTTCAGATTAACAGCAGCCGTGAGCGAAACCTTCCTTCAGGTATTTCTCAGGCTCCTTCTCGAACGCGGATTTACAGTTGTCTGAGCAGAAATAGTAAGTCTTGCCCTTAAATTCCAGCTTAAGTTCTGCTTTTGCCTCACCCACTTCCATTCCACATACCGGGTCCTTCACCATCTATATCACCTCCTGTTTTTTTATCTCATACTCGATTTTCTATGTTTCACTTATCATATGATGTCGGTATCATATAAGGCTATATAAAGTTTGTGGACTGTTGATGGTGCTGTCGATAACGCCAGATTTCATAACGCAGTAAATGGAGAGACTGTACCATGCTTCCCGATTTGCAAGTCACAGTTCATGATTCCACTCACATCAGGGTTCTACCCAGGACGAAAAGTCCGACCAGTATGTAAGCAATTACCAACGCCCGTATAATCGTCCGCTCACTCAAACGGCTGTTAATGAACGAGCCGAGCTGACCACCTACGACCACCACCGGCCCGAGAATCGCAGCCACCCGCCAGGGAATTGCGATCTGTCCCGCATGAAAGAGGTCGGGAGCCAGGTTCAGAACAGCGATGTTTGCTACCAAGGCCGATAAAATAGTAATGTGCAGAATGAGGGCACTCGTACCTGTTGCAATTCTTGCTGGAACGCGTCTGCGTACGGTAAGGAACGTGTTGGAGATCTCGCCAATACCAATTCCAACCAGGCCGGCAAGCAATCCCGCCGATCCAATGACCAGTCGATCGAGTCCGGAATGCGATGCACTATGGCTTCCCGGGTTGGCAGGTCTCAGTAAGTGAGTTTTGGGAGTGCGGCCACTCAGCCCTTCCCTGAGCTGGAAGTGGGCGCGGTAAAGTATTGCCGACAGGACAATAAGCAGAATGCCGAAGACAAGCATGAGCCCCTGCTCCGGGGTGAAGTAGGAGGCGAGGCGACCAATGATGGCTACTGGAACGGTGAGCTTCAAGGCTTTACCGGCAAGTGAGAAGTCAATCTGGCGGCGGAACCAGTAGCCACTTACACTGCTCGTGTAGCCGAAAAACTCAACAATGAGAGCAAGACCAATTGCCTCGTTTGGCTCAAGCCGGGGAAAGCCGGAAATAAGGGAGGGGAAAGCAAAAAGGAAAGCGGGTGTGAAGAGCACCGAGGCCTCCATGGAGAACGTGCAGAGAGTGACGCAGATTGCGAGGGATATAGCAACCAGGATCAGCAGATTTATCAACTCAAAACCGAGTACCATCCATTCACCCCCGAAATGGACAGATCCTGCCTCATTTTCCACATCTGGCACGTCATTTCCATACCGCTGCATACCGGCAGTCTATTACATGATGAATTTATCATATGATGACTACGTCATTTATAGGGTGTAATAAAGCTTTTGGAAGTGTGAAGGTATTTGGACGACCTCTCATCCCCCTTTAGCAAGACCCGGAACTAGCCGGGTGAGCTGCTTCCACACACCTCCTCTGCGTTCTGACCATTTAACCGAAGGCTTTTTATACTAATGATATCTCTAACATATGATATAAAAATCATTTAAATTCGAGCACTGGCGAACCCGCTCGACAAAGCGATCTCAGCAAGTGTAAACAAACTGGGGGTAAATGTATGAAATATGACTTTGTAATACTTGGAGGTGGAGCTGCAGGATTCTCTGCTGCAGTTAAGGCTGAGGAGCTTGGAGTGAAGACGTTGATGGTCAACCACGGCCCCATCGGAGGGACCTGTGTTAACGTGGGCTGTGTACCGTCCAAGTACCTCTTAACAGGTCTGGAGCTGAGATGGAAGGCTCTTAATCACCACTACGACGGTATTGAACTGAAAGATGGTGAATTCAGCTTCAAAAGACTGATTGAGGGTAAAAATCGTCTTGTGGAAAGGCTGAGAAAGGAGAAATACAGAGACGTCATCGACT
>CAZHKD010000186.1:0-2531 GCA_964533255.1 uncultured archaeon
AGCTGCTCCCCGTTTGTCACCTCCACAGGATTGCAGAGGTTGTAGAGGCCGCAATCGATGTTTGCGCACTTTCTCTTCTCAAAATGGATTCTCGCCCCCTCCACAGCTATCCTGGCATCAACAGCCGCCATGATGGGGAGTTCAACGACCTCAACAGCTATGACTCCCTCGTCGTGGAGCGGACATTCCTGCACAGTACCGTCCCTCAGCCCCACAATCTTGTACTTGGAGCCTTCTCTGAGCCTCAGACATGCTCTTCTAATCCTGCAGTTCTCACACTCCTGTTTGCCACCGAGGAACGTAAACTCAACACCGATCTTGGCCCAATCTTTACCGCAGAGAGTTACGATCTTGTTAACCTCGTCCATGAGCATCACCTCAAGAACCATGAAATCATTCTGGGTTTTTCAAGTATTTAAGTTTGAGCATCCTGATCGGCTTTGTGGCAGAGTCACCTTCACCCTCTCAAAACTTCACACCCTGACCACAACATTTAAAAATCTCGGAGGTGCGGATTCGCTGCTCAGAAGTGCCCGGGTGGTGTAGCCAGGCCTAACATGCGGGCCTGTCGCGGTTCATGTAACCGCAGAAAGCCCGCGCCTCGGGTTCAAATCCCGACCCGGGCGTGAGTGGTGGGGTTGAACGCACGGGTAACAAAGTTCAACCCCTTAAATACCTCTTCTGAGAGTATTAAAAATGTGCAAGGACAAGTCGTTGACATGGACAAATGGCGGAGCATCGACTATGAGCGCAGGCTTAAGAAGGAACCAGATATCCTGAGCAAGAGCAGCGTTTCTGAGAAGAACAAGAACTGACTAAAGTACAAAAATCACAGGCTGGCGAAGGGGATTAGTATCGCAAGAGTGCACAGGGAACTGCAATCGCTAAGGCTGCTATGCGAGCAGTACGACGTTGAGCTGAATAAGATAAATCGGGACGTTCTGGATGAACTACTTGCAGACTTAGGGCTATCCGGCGTAAAGCCAAGTACAATCAATGAGCGCAAGAAAGCCCTCAGGTACTTTCTGCAATTTGTCGGTAAAGAGGACCTTGCAGCAAGGATAAAGAGAAAGGAAGCAACGAGTAACGGGCTTACGAGGGGTGACCTTCTGAGCGTTGATGAAGTTATGAAACTCGTTAAAGTTGCGATGAACGACAGAGACCCGGCGCTGATAATGTGCCACCTCATCTGAGCTTTTCCTTACCTTACGTTTCGAGGTTCAGCCCCCTACAACCTCTGCCACACCGGCATAACCATGTGGGCCAGAACTACACGTTACTACTGGGCACATCAAACACACTCAACGAATTTCCCGAGATCGGTCTCCTTTACCCTCTCGTAAAGCTTCCTGTCAGTTGTGATGAGCTTTACGTCGAGCTTCATGGCCAAACTTATAAAGAGGGCATCATATGCGGTAATCCCCTTCTCGACTGCCAGTTCGAAGGCTGGCATGAGGAGAGATTCGGTATTTACAACATTGCAGATGTTGATCATGAAAAAGAACGCCTTTTCGAGGGCGAGCTTAACGAGTCTCTCGTCCTCTCCGTAAATCCGTAGCCTTTTCCATGCAGCGTTGGCGACTTCGGAGAAGGCCTGACTGGTTGTGTGGTAATCCGAGTACGCTTTTACAACATCATCAATCTTTTCCGAAGCCTCTTCTCTGAAAAACAGGGCCACTATCGCACTGGAGTCGAGTACAGCGCTACTTCTCATCTCTATCCTCCCTTATGAGATCAGAAGCTGGAACTGAAGTTTTCATTTTCTTCCTGATCTCTCTGGCCTCTTCAAGAAGCCTTCTCTTGTATTCTTCCTTCACTCTCTTCTCCACCAGCTTTCTGATTTCTTCCTGCCAGTTAACGTCTTTGAGTTCATCCATCAGCTTCCTGATTTCCTCGGGTATTCGTATACTGTAAACAGCGGTTCCTATAATAAATTGTTTACAGTTTACAAAATTACAATATTAAATTTGCGTTGATGGTTTGCAGCAAACGATTACGCTAACCAAACAGCAAATAAACAACCCGGACCTGAAATCCAAAACCTGGAGCATCGAAATCGAATTCAGCTCGTCCCACCATGTCCTCAGCAAATTTTTCTGGCGTGTAAACGTCATCCAGCCATTTGAAGTCAGGTACGTTGTACGTAAGCTGGGTCCCACCTCTATTTCTAATCGTGTCCCTGTAGTTCTCCTCCTTGTTAAGCACTCTCATCAGAACGTTGGTATCCACAAGCACATCAGACATGTGAACTCCATAGTAGCCTTCTGAATCTCCTTTAGTCCTTCTTCGCCCATTTTCAGTGCACCGGAGGAATCCTCCAGAACAGTATATACTCGTCGAAATCTCTCTCAACCTTTTTCAGAACGAACTCCCCCCGTTTCTGACGATTTCCACCCTGTCGCCGATCCTGACGTTGAGCGATTTTCTGACCTCTGTGATTGTTGACAGGTACTGCGGAATTCAACAAAATAGGTATCAAAAGGTGATCACGGCACAACTTCAAATCCGTGGGTTTTGAAGTCGGAATCGAA
>CAZHKD010000187.1:0-2510 GCA_964533255.1 uncultured archaeon
CTTGAAGATGCGGTATTTGACCTCAAGCCCGTCGGCAGGATGCCAGTATGGGTCGGAGCCCATGGCGACAGGATGCTGAGGCTTACAGCAAGATATGCTGATGGGTGGCTGCCAGCCTCTCTGCCCCCTGAGATTTACGCTGAAAGGGCGGAGAGGCTTGAGAGGTATGAAAAGGATGCCGGTAGGGATGGGGAAGTGACGAAGGCCTTGTTCGCCAGCGTTGTTGTGGATGATAGGAGCAGTGAAGTTGAGAGGCTGCTGAGGACGCCGATACTGAAGATACACGCCCTTCTGCTGCATCACGAGCTTTACGAAAGGCTGGGCTACAGGCACCCCTTCGGAAAGTATTACGGCTTGCTGGACTACATTCCCACAAAGTTCACAAAGGAGGAAATTCTGGAGGCTGTAAGCAGAATTCCTGATGAAGTCGTCAGGCTTGCCTTTGTCAGCGGAACGCCAGAGCAGATAGTCCAGACCTTCGACGCCTATGCAAAGCTGGGAGTTGAGCACATAGTCATCTGGAACCTCACGTACTTCGGGGATGCGAGCAAGGTGAGGAGTTCCTACGCACTCATAGACGACATAATCGGACACTTTGAGTAGCTGATTCAGTTAAAAATTTCAACACAAAAAACAGTAGAGCTGGTTGATATGAACCTTAACAAGCCGGTTAAGGTGGCAGTAGCTCAGGTGTCTCCCGAATATATGGATAAGGAGGGCACGATTGATAAGGCATGCGGTGCAATAGAGAAGGCTGGAAAAAAGGGGTCTGAGCTAATCATATTTCCCGAGACATTCGTGCCCGGATATCCGTACTGGAGAGGTGTAACGCCAGGATCCAGATGGGCCAGCTTTATGGTGGAGTATCAGAAAAATTCGGTAAGGATTCCAGACGACACAGAGAACCTGTGTGATGCTGCCAGAGACGCCGGTGTGGTAACGATTATTGGAGTGAGCGAGATGGATTTTCTGCCCGGGAGTGCCACGCTTTACAACACTCTCCTCTTCATAGGTCCAGATGGTGAGCTGCTTGGCAAACACAGAAAATTGATGCCCACCCATGGGGAAAGGATGGTCTGGGGGATGGGAGATGGGTCAGACCTCAGCACATATTCCACCGACTCAGGTGTTGTGGGAGGTTTGATCTGCTACGAAAACCACATGACTCCCGTAAAATCTCTTCTTGCCCTGATGGGTGAAGAGATACATGCTGCAGTATGGCCGGGTTACTGGGCTGCCGAGAAACACACAGCTAACAAGAGGCGTTTTGATCCTGAAAAAGACAGGCTCACGGCCTGCGACATTGACTCAGCGATCCGCGAATATGCTTTTGAGACTCAAACCTTTGTTCTCAGTGCCAATCTCTACCTTCCGTCTGACGTTTTACCTGAGGGTTCCTTCGACATCGCAGCCGGTGGGAGCGCAGTTGTAAACCCTTCGGGGCTGTACATCGTGGAGCCGGTATTCGAGGAAGAAACAATTCTCTATGTCGAACTTGACCCGGAGGAAAGGCTTGCCACAAAGGCCTATTTTGACTGTATCGGGCATTATAGCAGGTGGGATGTGGTTCAAATCAACTTCAGAGCCAGGCACACTCCCCCACTGGAAATCTCCGGAGAGCTGACCGATGAAATTCTATCGTCTAAACTATTCGAAGACATTATAAAAAAATACGATATAAGAATTAAAAAAATTGAAGAGATTGTTGAGAAATTGCATGAAAAAGTGCATGGCGACACGTCTGGACTGAAAGACTCATAAGGGGGTGCCGTGGTTCCACCGGATGCGCGACGCCACTCAGTTCGCCCCCACGCGCTAAAAGTGTCCGCTCCCCATTTCCGCAAATCACCCTGCCGACCACGTTATCGCGATTTAGTGTTAGCTCTGCCGAAATTCTACCACGTGGCAATCCAGTCAGGGCCTTTCATGAATGCGGGCGGCTCGACCTTATCGGGCTCAAGAACGAGCTCAGGGTCCTGAATGTACGGCAGACCCCATCCTTTGGTGTCCTTCGCCACTATTCCTGGCCTCGCTTCCCACAGCACTCTGTGATCCTCCTTCCGCATTATTCCGTCACCGTAAGGCGTTGAGATTTTCTCAAGATTCTCCATTGCGTCTCTGATGTCATCGTTTGTTGGAAACTCTCCCTTTTCTTCGTAGGCTTTTTCTATAGCCTGTCTCCAGGCGTAGAAAGTGGCTATCGCATCCGCCACGGCCCCAATCATATACACCTGATAATTGTTCATTAGGTCCAAAACAATCTGACGAAACTCAGGGAAAGTGACAGATCCCTGGTTTGCTGGCTGCGGATGCCCGAAAACCGGGATTTCCCTGCCAATAGCCGGGTAAAAGTCCCAGTATCCACAGAGAACCGTCTCCCCTCCAGTTCCCTTAAGAAGCCCGTAGGGGAGCAGCTGATCGATAAATCGCGTAAAGTCCGTTCCCCAGAGGCTCGTAAAGATGAAATCCGGCTTCATATTCAGAAGTTCGGTTACGTATGGTGTGTAGTC
>CAZHKD010000188.1:0-2506 GCA_964533255.1 uncultured archaeon
GGTTTGAGTTGATCCATCCTGATACAGCAAATTAAAGCCATCATAATTAAATGGCAGACCTTATAAGCGAAACAAGTTAAGCTCTGATTGTGTTCTTGTATCCTCAATATCAACAAAAGCCTTTTAAACATTTGTTGATATTGTAGATTTGGTGGAGTGCATGAAGCCCCCAACCTCACGAGAAAAGGTGTACAGCGTAATCTTTGATTCAACTCTAACATCAATCCCCGAAATCTCGAGGATCACGGAGATGAACTATAAGTATGTCTTTCAGGTTGTCAGAACTTTGAGGAAGGAAAATTACCTGACAACAACGTCAGAGGGAAAATTGATCATTCTTGACAGAAAAGGCTTGATATTAAAGTGGGCTAAGGATAAGGAAGTAATATTAAATTCTCTGAGCCCAGTAACTCTTAAGCTTGTTCCAGATTATGATCTACGGGATTTAGCCCTCTTTTCTGGAAATTCTGCCCTCTGGCTGCTCGGCAAGATAACCAGTCCTGCGGGAGGGATCCTCTATGCGAGTGAGAAAACCTTCAAAATGCTCACTGAGCTTAAAGACCCGGAGGGATACCCCTTTAAGGTTTACATTTACGATGACTTCTACTTCAGGATTAAAAAAGAGCTCAATGGCTACTATATCCCGGGATGGGGGATGATCTTAGCGGATATGCTGGTTCAAGGAACGTACACAAGGATATTCGACGATGTTTTTGAAACTGTCGTTTCAGTAATTGAAGGTGAGAGGGATGAAGAAACCTGAGCTTTCTGAAGACATATTCCCTGAGGTTTATGAATCGAAGAGCACTTCAATAAAGCCTCAAAGTTCTACGAGTCTTGCCGAAAAATTTATCAAGTTGGTGACCAAAATAGTCACCATATCATGAAAAATTACTACCTTTCGAGAACTGAGCAGGAATTAATCAGCGTTCTCAAGAACGCTAACATATTAACGATTCAAGAGATAGAGGGGCTGTTTCCGGGGTTAAGTAAGGGCATGATTAAAAAAGTGCTCTCAAGTCTTGTCAGAAAGGGTTACCTGTATAGACTCAAAAAAGGACTTTACCTTGTAAACGAGGAACCAGGAGAACCTCTGATAAAAAACCCATATCAAATAGCACTCATGCTCTTTCCGGGCTACATTGCGTTCTCCTCAGCATTGAGACTCTATGATCTCATCGAATATGAACCGTTCACAATATTCGTGGCCACGCCAAGAAAGTCGGGTGAAAAAGAAATTGGGGAGTACATCATAAAAGCCGTCGCTATGGGTGAAAGGGCAATTGGAATGACCCTCAAGAATGGGGTCTATACATCCACTCTAGCCAAGACTTTCTTTGACTGCTTTTACAAACCAAGCTACTGTGGAGGATATTCCGAAATAACAAAAGCACTCTATGAGGCTGAGAGAATAGACTGGGATGAGTTCCTGAAATACTTTAAACGCTTTGCCAGTGATTCTCTCTGCCAGAGGACAGGCTACATCTTGGAGCTTGTGAAAGATGTTGGTGTTGATGTTCCAGAGGATGTTATTGATTACTTAAAGATCAGGGTTAAAACTTGGACCAAGCTGGTTCCAACGCTTCCCTCCAAAGGAAAAGGCATCAGAGAGTGGAAGCTGATTGACAACCTCGGGAAGGAGAAGATTCTGGGGTGGGCATATGGATGAGAGAACACTAAAATACACGGCTGCCAGGACAGGATTGGGCTTAAACTATGTGGACAAGGAGGAGAAAATTTCGCTCCTCTTAAGCCAGCTGTGGGAAATTTTTGGTGAGAAGGCAATCCTGAAAGGTGGAACTGCACTCAGCAGAGTTTACCTCGCAAAGATTGGAGCGGCAAGATTTTCAGAGGATATAGACATTGACTACTTTAACAGCAACGTTGAGGCATCAGCTAAGGAAGTGATCGATGGAATGAAGAATATTAAGGGCTTCAGCGTAAAAGGACCCAGAATTCTCCACAGGACGTTCCGCTTCGACTGTTATTACACCAATACACTCGGGAACAGGGATCGGGTGAAGGTGGAGTTTTATCTCAGCAGGCCGCCGTACATTGAGGCAAGGGTTGAGCTGGTGAAGTCGCCATTCATCGATAGTTATCCCACGATGTTCAGGGTTTACTCCACAGAGGATCTGCTTGCAAAGAAGATTGTTGCTTTATACAACCGCATGGAGGGCAAGGATATCTATGACCTTTTTCATGCTCTCAGCATGGAGTTTGACATGGACAAATTTCTGAAAGCACTGGAGCTTACCACAAAGTTCTACCACATCGAGGGGGATTTCTGGAACGAATTGACTGTTAAGTTAGCTCAGGCAAAGAAAAACGCCAGTCAGATCGGCAACTCAACCAACCACTTCATTCCCAAGACTTTGCGCCCAAACTGGGAAGAGCTCATTGAAAGTCTGCGCTTCATGATAGAAGAGCTGAGAAGTGTGGTGGAGGAGTAGGATAACGTGACTAAATGGCGCAAACAGGGTGAACACATGAGCGAAGTCAATCA
>CAZHKD010000189.1:0-2493 GCA_964533255.1 uncultured archaeon
ATCACTCCGTCTATGATTCTGAATATTTTCTCTGCGAATTCTGCCACCGAGGGGTCGTGGGTTACAAGGACGACCGTAACCCCCTCATCCTCATTCAGCCTCCTTATTATCTCCATGACCACCTTCCCGCTTTTGGTGTCAAGGTTGCCGGTGGGCTCATCGCACAGAAGAATGGACGGGTTGTTGGCAAGAGCCCTTGCTATCGCCACCCTCTGCTGCTGCCCACCGCTCAGCTCGTTGGGCTTTCGGTGCATCTCATCTTCAAGCCCAACGATGGACAGAAGCTTCTCAGCCCTCCTCCGCCTTTCGAGCTTTGAGGCTCCCCTGAATATCATGGGCAGCTCCACGTTTTCAAGGGCAGTAAGGGTGGGGATGAGGTTGTACTGCTGAAATATGAAGCCTATGGTGTCTCTTCTGAGCTCTGTGAGCTCTTTATCAGAAAGCTGCGACGTATCAACGCCGTTTATGAAAACCTTCCCCTCTGTAGGCCTGTCCAGGCAGCCTATCAGGTTCAGCAGGGTCGATTTGCCGCTGCCTGAAGGCCCCATTATGGCAACGAACTCTCCCGCTTCCACGTTCATGGAGACTCCATTGAGGGCTACAACTTCATACGCCCCACTTCGATAAACCTTGGTTACGTCTACAAGCCGGATCATCTTGATCTTATCCAGATCAGGGCAACTATGATAATCACCGCAACTGCCGAGATTATAGCGATGATGGAAAGGTTGCTCTCAGTTCTCTCAACGCTGGAAACAGGAATTTCGATTGGATACGTCAGCTCTATTTTCCTGCCAACATCGTTCATCCACGCAATCCTGAGAACTGCGGTGTTGCTAGCATTTCCGAGCTTGAACTCAAAGCTGTCGAAGTCTGAAGGTGTGAGGGTTCCCAGATAATAAGTCTTCCTCTCATCTCCGCTCGTGATCTCAAGCAATATGTTTCGGGCGTTGCCCAGACCAACGTTGCTCACGTCTCCGGATATTCTAACCCCGTCAATATCTTTCTCAACTTCGAGGTTGCTCAGAACCACCGGGCTCTCGTTGATTACCCTTATGGCGATCTCCTCCGTCGTCAGGTATTCGATGCCCACCGTGTCTTTGTAACTCACTTTTAACTGTATCCTGCTCTCACTTGGCTTATCTGGCGAGTAGAGAACCTTCAACGTTTTGCTTTCTGAGCTGGCGATTGCGGGAATTTCGAGCTCTTCGGAGGAGAATATGCCGGCATCTGAAACTAGCCGGACTTTTATGGAGTATATGGTATCGTCCCTCAGGTTCGCAATCCCCACTGTTATGGGAACAGCGTCATTCACCATGGCCAACGGGGGAGCGGACACGTTCAGGAACAGGCCACCGCTCTTGCGATACTCGGCTCTGACGGTCTGGGTGACTTCATGGTAATTTCGGCCGTTGTAGAACTTGATCCTGAAGACGAGGTCTTCGGGTTTCGTTGGGTAGAAGGTAAAAGTCCCCTGCCCGTTACTGACGTATATGGTGCGGGGCGTCGCATTGAACACCGGCTCCACAACCACGCTGGAGAGCTGTATTGGGCTTACAATGTAGAACTGAGCCGTGTTGACCTCGTTTAGCGTGAAGATCGACTTGTTCAGTACGAGCTCCGGCATCCTATTCTCGACCCTGACGATCATTACCTGCTTCACCGACCCATTCGATGTGCTGATCCTGACATCTATTCTGTACTTTCCCGGTTCCTTCGATTTTACCGTGAAGGGAAGCTCATAGGTGGAGCCGGATTTGAGCTGACCGATCGATGAGATTACTGCCGGCTCGATCTTTATGCCAGCAGGAGCAAAGAAAACAACGCTGTTTATGGAGGTGTCCTCACTCGCGACTAATTTGAGCACCCCGTCTGCTTCGTCGCCCGGCAGAAGGACAGGAGGATTCATCTGGATTTCGGAAACCACCACCTGTGCGGATGCTGGTATCATGGATATGATGAGCAAAAATGCTATCATGCCCAGTTTTCTCAACACTTAAACACCTCCTCTTTCCAGCATACTCCTCGCCATTTTTAAACTTATGTTCGCCACAGTCCATGCTGCAATTGCGACCGGGAGGATTGATGTTAAAGCAGGAGCGGGCTCTCAGGGTTGACTTTCGACACCGCTCACTAAATGAAACCTAAATTTTTTATAGGTTATTCGGGTATGCCTCAATAGTGGTGGTTGCTATGAGAACAAAATACCTTTTGATACTGCTGCCGCTGTTACTGATCCTGCCAGCATCAGCGGAGGAGCTTGTGAAAATTGAGATAACCAACACTTCTGGAGAGTCCGAGAGTTTGACTGTGCTGAAGCCCGGAAACGAGAGTGAGAACTGGATCCGCATGACCGGCGGAACTGAAGTCTTACTGCCCCCCATAATATTTGTTTACAGCGGAATTAACAGCACTCAGTATACAAAAGGCGATAAAATCGTAAACATAACGGCTTACGGAATTCAGGAAAATTACGAAGTGAAGTATCCGTTT
>CAZHKD010000190.1:0-2477 GCA_964533255.1 uncultured archaeon
TACTGGCATATTGGTTGATTGGTTAAATGATACTTAAATATTTTGTTCAACTTAATGGACTGCAGTTGGAAAGGTGGTTAGATGGAGCATAACAGAAGACTTGTTCTCCATCGTGTGCCGTGCAGGTAGCCGGAGTAAAGGTCAGGAGCTTTGCCGGTCTCTTTGATTAAGTCTCCCTTCTTCTTCCTCAACCCACAGGACTTCCCCACAAATTCGGATCTGGAAAAGCTGAAGGCGCTGAAAGGGTTGCATAAAGAGGGGAAAGGCCCTCAGAGTCAGAACTTGAACCAAAAGTGGCATGGGCCCGGAGGGATTTGAACCCTCGACCGCCCGGTCTCTCAGGGTATCTTCCCTTATGAGCCGGGCGCTCTGACCTGGCTAAGCTACGGGCCCTTATTGGATGCAGGCCCTCGTGGGCAGGTGGGTAGCTGCTTAGTGGTGCAAGCTAAGCTGAGTGCTGCCAACTGCTGCCAGCCGCACCATCAATTACCCTCCCTGGAGGGTTTATGAAGTTTATGGTCTTCAGGTTCTCTGCGATTTTTACACCCCTCTCAGCCCCTCAGCCCAACCACCAGTCCAGAAAAACTTAAACTGAATGGTTAACGGCCTTTACACTTCTCGCTCCGTACCTCAAAATGCTGGGCAACGCTCTGCTGAATATTCGCCTGAGGACGAAGCCCTTGTTTTTTGCCACGTCTCTGATCAGATACCCTGGCCTCAGGTAGAAAGACAGGTACGCTTTTGACAGCATCGCCTGGATCTGTTTTGCATCAACGTGGATATTTTTCATCACGGGCTCGAGGGTCGTGTAGCGCCGCCAGTCTTTTGTGAGCAGCAGCCCGAGTCTCGATGCAATCTCAAAGAGCTTCGTTCCCGGATACGGAGTTGCGATTGTAAACTGGGCGAAGTCAAGAGGCAGCTTTCTTGCGAATTTTATTGTTTTATCCATATCTTCTATCCTCTCATGGTGGAATCCTATAACAAAAGAGCCGATGACTCTGAACCCCAGCTCTTTAGCCTTTTTAACGGCTTTTTCTGCTTTTTCTGTTGATATGTTTTTCCCGATGAAGTCCAGTATCTGCTGACTGCCAGACTCGATGCCAAAGTAAATGGAGTGACAGCCAGCCTTTCGCATCACTCTTGCAGCCTCCACGTTGAACGTATCAACCCTGGATGATGATATCCAGGAGACATCGAGCCCCTCCTGACGTATCTTCTCCGAAATCTCCAGAACCCGTTTTCTGTTGATGTTAAATGTGTCGTCCATGAACTCCACGTTTCTTATCCCCATCTCGTTCAGAAGGGACAGCTCCTCTATGACTCTGTCCGCCGAGTGTGCCCGCCAGGTATTTCCGAAGAGGCGGGACGATGAGCAGAAAACGCATCGATAGGGGCAGCCCCTTGAGGTGAGTACAGCCCCAAACCTCGAGCTCCCGGTGTAATATTTGGGCAGAAGGTTGAAGGCAGGAATGGGAAGTGAATCAAGGTCGCCCACGAACTTTCTCCTGGGATTTCTCTCAATCGCCTCCCCATCCCTGAATGTTATCCCCGCAACATCCGAGAGCCTGTCCCTCTCAAATGCGTCGAGGAGGTGCGAAAATGTCACCTCTCCTTCTCCCCTCACCACAACGTCAACAGCGTCACATTCTGTTATAACTTCAACATCCATGAAGGTGGCGTGGGGTCCGCCTACGACGGTGTGACACCCCACATCCTTTGCAATCTCAGCCACCCTGTACGCTGAGTATATTCCTGGAGTGGTGGCGGTTACACCCACAACTTCGGGCTTGAACCTTGAAATCTCTTTCTCCAGATCATGGAAGTCCAGATTCTGGGCTATGGCGTCAACAACCTTCACCCTGCAGCCTTCCTGAACGGCAACTGCTGCCAGACTTGCGAGACCGATGGGGGGAGCAGCAGCGCCCAGATATTCCTTAATTGCAGTTTCAGAAGGTGGATTTACTAAAAGTACCTTCATCACATCAATTAGACTTCAAAAGATATAAAGTTAATTGTTTATCATCCAAAACTAAATATTAAACATCTGTTATATTCTATTCGCCCAGCATCGCTCTGATGATCTTCGCAGTCTCAGCCGGGTCTGCCCTGCCACGCGTAACCTTCATGACGTAGCCAACCAGGTAGTTTGCAGCCTGCTTCTTCCCCGCCTTATAGTCCTCAACTGCCTTCGGATTCCTCTCTATTGCCTCTCTGCATAGCCTTTCGATCTCGGCTTTTGGTATGGCGAAGAGTCCCTTGGACTCAATTATGGCATCAATGTCTCCGCCCTCATCCAGCTTGGTTCTGATGACCTCCACAACTCCCTTCTCCGTAATCCTCTCCTCGACAAAGTACTTCAGCAGCTCCACCATCTCTTCAGGCCTCAGCCTCTCCCATCCTGTCCTGAAGTCCCATCCCCTGTAGTTCAGCTCTCCCCTCAGCACATCCACAATCCAGCTTGCTGCAAGCTTTGCATC
>CAZHKD010000191.1:0-2410 GCA_964533255.1 uncultured archaeon
ATCACTCCACAGCCTTCTCCAGCAGCTCAACGAGGTCGAGCACCTTTACTCCAGCATTTGCCTCTTTTGATGCATGGGCGAGATGCAGCTTGCAGAAGGGGCAGCACGAGATGAGGACGTCAGCCCTCTCTTTCGCCTCCTGAATTCGGACTTTCCCCATCTCCATGGCCAGCTCCTTGAACTGAGATTTGACACCACCACCAGCTCCGCAGCAGAAAGCGTTCTCTCTGATCCTTTCCATCTCCACCAGCTCTATGCCGAGCCTCCTGATGAGCTCTCTTGGCTCGTCGTAAACTCCCATGTGCCTGCCCAGGTGGCAGGGGTCGTGATACGTTGCTTTCAGGTGGAGGGGCTTGATGGACAGCTCACCCTTTTCAACTAACTCGTTCACAAAATGCACCGTGTGGATGACCTCAAAGTCAAAGTCCAGTCCCTCCTCTGCGGCAAGCTTAGGGTAGTCTCTGGCGATGGTTCTGTAGCAGCCGGCACACGTGGTGACGATTCTCTTAACACCCCTCCTCTCCCACTCCCGGTAGTTTCTCAGGAATAGCTTCCTGGCGACATCTCTCTGCCCCGTTCTCAGGAAAGGCGAACCGCAACAAACCTCGCTCTGGCCAGCGTAAGCGAATTCGGTGGCCTTCGACAGCACTTTCACAGTTGCAACGGCCAGCTCCTTCATTCTGAAACTTGCGGTGCAGCCCGCAAAGTAGAGGAGCTCTCCTTCTTCTGCCAGCTCAACGCCTTCAGGCATCCACGCATCTCTCTCTTCAGCTTTCTCACCGTAGGGATTCCAGTGCTTCTCCACAGCCTGCCTCAGCCTTTCGTGAACAGGTAGGGGTGCGAGCCTTAACTTCACGAACTCGGCCCTGCTCTCCTCCCATAGGTCGATTAGTGGGATGGAGGTCTGGCAAACCGCTTCGCAGGCTCCACAGGTTGTGCACTTGTAGAACTCCTCAACGCTCTCCTCATCGAAACTGAAGTCCTTTAATGCTTTACTTTTCAGCAGAAACGTCCTCCCCCTTGGCGAAACGCTCTCCCAGCCCACGACGGTGTAAACGGGGCACACCCTGCAGTAGTGGCACTGGGCACACGTCAGAGCTTCCTGCTCCACTTTCACGTCACCTTTCATGCTGCCCTTCATGCCACCACCGCCATAAGCTCCGCAAGGCTCATGAGCCTGGGAATCGCTCCTGCGGGGAAAAACTTCCCGGGGTTAAGGAGGTTGTGGGGGTCAACCTCTTTCTTGTACCCGTACAGCTCCTCAAAGTCCTCTCTGTATCTGCTCCTGTGGCTCAACCACAGGCCGTAGCCGTATTCTCTGCCTCCGAGCTTTCGGGCAAGCCTTAACAGCTTCAGAACCTTCAGCCAGTGGAGCGTGTAGCCGAACCTCCGCTCATCGGAGGGCATGAAAAGCAGGACTGAGGCGAAATCCCTTGAGAACCATATCTCCAGCCCGCTGTTGCCCGCAATTCTCTTCGCCTCCCTGTAAAATTCTGGAACGCTATTCAGAGGGATTAAGGCCTCGAAGGTCACAAGGCTGGGCCCCAGCCTCTTTATTCTCATGGGGTAGAAGCGATCCTCCCAGAGCTCTTCCCCAAGGCTGTTGCTCTCTTTGCCATTACAGAGGAGCAACGTATCCTTTTCCGGCAAGTCCGTGCCCTTTACCTGATTTTTCATGGAGAGGTAGGAGGAGTCCACGAACAGGGCTGAGTGCGCATTACCATCTTTTGATTTGATCTCTCTGATCACCTTAACCGCATGTTCGATGCTCATGTGCTCCGCATATGGCTTGTCCTCGCTGAACTCTCTGAGTTTGATCTCAGAGCTTAGTATAAGGCCTGTTGCTCCGCACAGCCCCACGAACCTGTTAAGACCCTCTTCCACAACCTTTACACCTGAGAAGTCAGCTATGGTTAGGGAAGTCACGTTGTCTGCTATCCCACCATACTTAAGGCTGCCGACCCCGTATCCGCCAGCAGCAACCCAGCCGCCCACCGTCGATGAAGGAGCGCTTGTGGGATAGACTCTGAGGGCCAAACCCTTTTTCACAAGCTCTTTCTGAACATCCCACCACACGGCTCCCGCTTCAGCCTTCAGAATTTTTGCATCCTCGTCAACCTCAAACCCGTCCATCCTTGAGAAGTCAATAACTATGCCGGCTTTTAGAGGAATTGCGCCCCCATAGGCGGATGTTGCCGCTCCTCTCGGTGTGATGGGTATTTTATTCTGCTTCGCAACTTCCAGAATCTTCAGAACGTCCTCAGCACTTTCAGGCTGCACTACTATGTCTGGTATGTTCCTAACGAACTTCGTTATGAATTTGGGAGGCGTTGATAGGTCGTGGGAGTAAACGAATCTCTGCAGCATGCTCGAATCGTTTCTGATGCCCTGGAGAAGTGATGAAAGGTGC
>CAZHKD010000192.1:0-2399 GCA_964533255.1 uncultured archaeon
GGCGATTCGTCAAGCAGCATTGCCTCGCCATGGACTGCAGTGGAATAGGTCTTGAAAATCTTCTGCATAACCTTGAAAATGTCGCTCTCCTGGGTTCTTTTTGCGATGACGACGTCTTCCACCTTTACCTCATCTCTGCCCTCTGCTACCGCCTGCAAATCGTTTATTGCTGCCCTCAGATCTCCGCCGGCATTTCTGACGATGGCCTCCAGCGCTCTCCTGTCGGCCTTTATTCCCTCAGCAGAACAGATCCTTTCGAGAACCTTCACAACTCTCCTGATGTCGAGCCTCTTGAAGCTCACCATGTCGCACAGATTTCTGAGCTCGGGGGAGAGGGCGTAGGGGTCGTTTGCTATCAGAATGATGGGCTGCCTCGGCCTTCTTTTCAGCAAGCGGACGAGGGCTCCCTCACCTCCAGCATCCTCTCTCCTGTGTATGTTGTCAACCTCATCCAGAATTATCAGCTTCAGCTTTCCGGCCTCAGTGGAGAGAAACTCGCCCTCATCGCTTATGGTTTGATTGAAGGCTCCTTCACCAACTATCCTGTTTATTATCTGCCAGTTACGCTGATCGCTGGCGTTGAGCTCCACAGCTTCCCAGCCGAAGGTGCTTGCAAGGGCAAGAGCCAGGCTCGTCTTTCCTATCCCTGGGGGGCCGCCGAAGAGGAGGGGTTTCTGAGCCTCGCCGCTCTGCCACTTCTTTGCCCAGACGGTGACCTTTTCTATGATGTTCTTGTCCGCAACAACGTCTTTCAGCGTCCGCGGCCTGTATTTCTCAACCCACAGCTGGTTTTTTTCCACTAGCTCGGCTGGCTCAATTTGCTCTTCTGGCTCCATCCAACTAAAGTTCTGGATTGGATATTATAAGGGTTTGCTTTGAGATATCAGATTTGGCAGGAGAAACATCCATGCTGCCTTTCGAATTCACACACCAGCCCAACCACATAAACTCACGCCACCCTCCTCAGAAAATCAAGAACATAGGCGTTGAACTCCTCCGGATTTTCCAGCTTGGCCAGGTGAGCAGAATTTTTCACAATCCTGAGTTCAGCCCCCGGAATTCTCTCTGCCATATACCTGGATAACTCTGGAGGTGTCGTGACGTCAAATTCTCCCACGATTACGAGGGTCGGAACGCTTATTTTCGGAAGCAGATCCCTGTAATCAGCCCCGGCAAGCTCCACAGTAACTTTCCTGTAAAAGTTCAGGTCGTTCCGGGCAATTATGTCTCTGACAAGCTTCTTCAGCTCTGGATCATCTCTGTAAATGGAAATCTCCGCTATCGCTGCCGCTATCCCCTCCATCCCCATCTCGTCCATCAGCCTGAGCCTTTCTGCAAGGGCTCCCTGAAACTCTTCAGGGAAGTAAGCTGTGGTGTCGGCCAGGATTAAAGACCTGACTCTCTCAGGATAGAGCTTGTAGAAAGCCAGGCACGCAATGCCGCCCATTGAGAGGCCGAGAAGGTGGGCCTGCTTTATCCCTGCATGCTCCATAAGGTTGAAAATGTCTCTGGCAAAGTCTTCAGCACCTCTGAACTCTGCCGGAATTTCTGACTCACCAAACCCACGCAAATCCAGAGCCAGAACTCTGAAATGCTTCGAGAACTCCTCAACCTGAAGTCTCCATCCCTCGATTCGCTCTCCAAGCCCGTGAACCAGTATGAGGGGTTCGGCCGATTTGCTCCCGGCATCAAGATACCTCAGCCTCAACCCCTCGGAAACGAAATAGTCTTCCATGATGGATAACCTGCAGTACTCGATATAAAATTTCGCACAGGCATGTCAAAGGTGTGGTCAGGAGAAGGTTAAATTTATATTGCCAGCTCTCCGTCTCCTCATGCATTCTTCTGGTGATGCTCATGTATGCGAGGATGAGGGTACGAGACACGGTGAGGGTTCCACCAACCAGACTGGGAGAAGACCTGAATGAAGTGATTAACGACCTGCTCTGGGAGCAGTTTGAGGGAAAGCTGGACAGGGAGTATGGAATGATAGTGGGAATCGAGAGTATAGACGAGATAGGCGAGGGCAGGATAATCGAGGGAGATGGGGCAGTCTATTTCGATGTGGTTTTTTCTGCGATAACATTCAAGCCCTTACTTCAGGAGGTCATTGAAGGTGAGGTTGTCGAGATAGTGGAGTTCGGGGCTTTCGTCTCAATTGGTCCGCTCGACGCGCTTCTCCACATGAGCCAGATTACAGACGACTACATGGTCTACGACGAGAAGGGCAAGAGGCTGGTGGGTAAGGAGACGAAGAGGGTGCTTGAAGAAGGGGACGCGGTCAGGGCCAGAATCGTCGCCTTAAGCCTGAAGGAGAGGGAGCCTGAAAGGAGCAAAATCGGCTTGACCATGCGCCAGCCCTGGCTTGGTGCAATCAAGTGGCTTGAGGAGGAGATAAA
>CAZHKD010000193.1:0-2373 GCA_964533255.1 uncultured archaeon
ATCTGGTGCCTGCCAGCGTGCTTGCCCAGCACTATCCGCCTCCTGTGCCCCACCATCTCAGGCGTCATGACTCCCGGCTCGAAGGTTGAGGCTTCCCTTATGACGCCATGCGCATGAATTCCGCTTTCGTGGCTGAAGGCGTTCTCGCCTATTATAGGCGTGTTTGGAGGCATTTTGATGCCTGAAAGCCTCTCCACCAGGCGGGAAGTTTCAACGAGGTACTCGGTTCTGATGTTGGTTCTTACATTCTCGATGGCGTGGAGTATCATCACTACCTGCTCAAGGCTTGCATTTCCGGCTCTCTCCCCAATTCCGTTCACGGTCACCTGAGCCTGGTTGGCTCCAGCCATGACAGCAGCATAGGTGTTCGCAACAGCCAAACCGAAGTCGTTGTGGCAGTGAACGTCTATCGGAACCTTGAGGTGCTCCCTCAGCTGAGATATGAGGTTGTGCATCCTGAAAGGCGTGGCGACGCCAACGGTGTCCGGGACGTTTACTATATCAACCCCAGCCTCCTCGACGGCCTTGTAAATCTGCTTCAGGTACTCCACTTCTGTGCGCGTAGCATCCATGGCAGAAAACATGCATTCAGCGCCATGAGACTTGATGTACTCCACCGCCTCAACGGAGAGCTGAATAATCTCCTCACGGCTCTTCTGAATTGTGTGCTCTATCTGAATTCTGGAAGTTGAAATGAAGATGTGAACCATGTCAACATCAGCCTTTAAAGCTGCATCAATATCATCCTTCACAATTCTGGCCAAACCGGCGATTTTTGAGGTGAGACCGAGACTTGAGATTTCCTTAACAGCCTCAAATTCTCCCTTCGTCGCCGCCGGAAATCCGGCTTCGATCACGTCGACACCAAGCTTGTCGAGCTGTCTGGCTATCTGGATTTTGTAGCTCAGCGGAAAGGATATGCCCGGAGTTTGCTCCCCATCTCTGAGGGTGGTGTCGAAGATGGTAACTGTTCTCATGGTGGCATGTTGCTGAAGCTCAAAATATAAAGTTATGGTTGAACGGATTGAACGTGTTGAGCTGCCGAAAGGTCAGGCTGTAGAGTCAGCCGCAGAATTCGCCAGAAACAGACCGTTCTCCTCCCTCACAAGTCCCTTTCTCCTGAGCAAAACCAGGTGTTTTTCGATCATTCTGCTCTCCCAGTAGTCCATCAGCTCCCTCGCAAAGGGCTTCTTTATGTAGATTGGGGATGCCTTCACAAGCTCTTCCAGGCTCTTTGGCTCTGAAAGAAGCCGTAGAATCGTCTCGTTCCGCATCTCCACCTTCTCTGCATACCTCTCCAGACTCTCCGCAATCCTCTCTCTGCCGAAAATGGGTTCCCTATGTCCGGAAATAAAAATCTCAGCGTCGAGTTCCGATAATTTGTGTATGGATTCCACCAGCGCATCCAGATCGCTTTCTTCATGTCCGTACCACGGCCCGAAAGGCGTCAGGTCGATGTCTGAACCAAAGAGTATTCTGCCGTCAATCAGGAAGGCGTGCATGTCTGCTGTGTGGCCGGGAGTGTGTATGGCCTCAACCTCCGGATTTTTCAGGATTATCTCCCCACCCCTGTATGGCTGAGATGTGAAATCCTTCAAACCCATTGCCTTCGTTACGAACTCAATCCAGACTGAGCTCAGCTTTTCTCCTACGAATCTGAGGGCTAAGGATTCGATAGTGGTTTCAAAACCCTCGGGAGAGAACACGTCCTTACCCAGCTCATTGAAAATCCAGCATCCAGCAGCATGATCGGGATGAGTGTGTGAGATTACTGCTGCATCCACTCTGCCAGCAAGCTCTTTGACAAGCTCTATACCGCAACCAGCATCAATAAGAAGCTTATCAGCTACAAGGAGAGAGTTCGAGAAGGGGAACTTACCGCCATTTTTGCCGGTGATGAACCTTACACCATCAGCGAGCTTCATGGTGGAGAGAGTAAGTGGGGGATTTAAAAATTTCCGGGTTAGGTGAACAGAAAAGCCATGTAAATCATGAATCTTGCTCTCGGATAAATCCGACAAATCCGAAAATGAAATTAAGAGGAATTAAGGCATTTCTCCATGCGCATTTACAATACCATTAAAAAGGGATATGAGGATATTAAATTTGATAAGACTGTTAAAATGTATGTTTGCGGCATAACCGCTTATGATTACTCTCACATTGGTCACGCCCGAAGTGCCGTGTTCTTCGACACGGTAAGGCGGTTTCTTGAATATCTGGGCCACGAGGTCATCTACGTCCAGAACTTCACCGATGTGGACGACAAAATAATCCGAAGGGCCGTTGAGGAAGGCAGGACGCAGAAAGAGGTGGCTGACAGGTTCATAGAGGAGTTCTTCAGGGACATGGAGGAGCTGAACGTCAGAAGGG
>CAZHKD010000194.1:0-2370 GCA_964533255.1 uncultured archaeon
TGAAAAATTCGTCAACACTGACAGCTTTCTCCGAAACCTCGGAATTCTCTTGAAGTGTCTTGAATTGTTCGTGATAAGCGCATCCCCCTTCTTCCGGATAAAGGTTGCAGCAATCACCGCATCTTCGAACTCCACCGGCAGGCCATTTGAAATAAGGCGTGCATTGATTCTTCCAGCAATCTCGGCAATCTCAAAATCCAGTGGAACAACCTCGAACAGGGAGAGGAGTCTTCTTGCCTTGCTTGTGGCCTTCTTTTTGTCCCTTCGAAGGTAAGTGCCGGTGAAAATTTCGGCAGCAACTACGGCGCTGATGAACACATCGTACTGAACCAGGTCTCCGATCTCCTCAAAATCTCTGGGCAGGAAATCGGTTATGTCTTCCAGATCAACTTTTCTTATCACTACCTTATCGCCTTCAACAGAAACCTCTACTCTATCTCCTTCTTTGATCCCTATTTTCTCTCTTATGTCTTTGGGAATCGTTATCTGAGAATTCCTTGTTAACTTCACTATGGCCATATTTCTGTGTGTGTTGAATGATGATTTAATCTACTTCCAGCTCAAACCAGCCTCAAAGTATCTCACCAGCACTGCTCTTATCCGTCCCCATAACCTCTCGCTTCATGGCATTTTTCGACCTGAACCTGTAAATCACTATCATGTCCTCCTGTTCGTCAATCAAATCCTTCAGACCCATTTTAACCTCCTCAAGATCAGCGTCGGTGAGTTCTCCTTCAAAGAGAGAGTTCTGAATCCAGCTCAGGTACCTCCGCAGAAACTTCTTGACCTTGTTCACCCTGTCCACGTTGACATCGTATGCAATGATCACGTACATTTTACCACCACATGACGAAGGGTCTGTACTTCTCTGCGCCAAGCACGTGCTTCACGAGCTTGTAGCACTCCAGCCTGATGAGCCTCTGATACGAAACGTTTCTCTTCAGCTTCCTGTGCTTGATTGTGGACTCCAGCCGCTCGTTGAACGCTTTCACGAACTTTTTCCTGCCCGAATCGTTTAGCAGAACCCCATTGAGCTGCCTGTCGAAGTCATCTCTTTTCATCATGCCCTTGTTTACCAGATGGAAAATCAGCCTGTCGACAATTATGGGCTTGAATATCTCAGCCAGGTCTAGCGCTAGACTGAAGCGCCTCTCGGCGGGTTCATGCAGAAAGCTTATGGCTGGATGAAGCTGAGTGTGGTAGAGCTCTGAAAGCACGGCTGAGTACAGCATGGCGTTGCCAAAGCTCAGCATTGCATTGACCTCATTTCCCGGAGGCTGCCTGCTCCTCCAGCCAAACTCAAAATTCTTCAGGATGCTGTCGAAGGCAGAGTAGTAGGCATTTCTTGCCATGGCTTCACTTCCCATGACCTCCTGGACGCTCTCAGCATCGCTTAGGCTCTGAAGTGCGGAGATGACGTCTGAAGTGTCCAGTTTGTAGGCTGCCAGTACTTTCTCCATGTTCAGAATTGAACCCTCAACGAATGCTTTTGCCAGGTAAAGCCTCTTTTCGTCGTTTAAATAGTGCTCGGCCTGTTTAACAACCACGTCTCCTGAAATTAGAGTTTCTCGGGGGTAATAGCTTCCCTCATAAAAGCCATATCTGTTGAAAAAGTGAATGCAGACGCCTTCTTTGGAAAGAAGGGAGATGGCTTTGGACGTAATGGAAAGGGAGCCCATGGCATATATGGCGTATATGGAGTTGATGGGTATTGGCTTCGATCCATCCTCATTCTCAAAATACAGAGTATTCTCTCTCCTTTTGAGTTTTCCGTCCGAGATTATGTAGTAGTTTTTCTTCTTCATAATATCATCACCCCACTTACGCAAAACAGAGCTCAAAATACGCACATTTTCTGCAGAACTTTCTGTAACGGGGCTCTGGCATTGGACCCCTTATAATCTCCGATATATTTTTAAGCACCCTCTCCAGTTCACGCTCAGAGTCACCATCCAGCTCCAGTTCTACGTTCTTTCGCTGTTTCGGAAAAGATACGACGGCTCTTGCCCGTATGCCAAGCTTCTGCAGGTAGTAAATGTAGTAAAGAGTCTGGAATCTGTGGGCGTTCTCAAATGAATCCGACCTCTTAACCTCTCTGATCTCCACATAATCTCCTTTTCTGACAACATCTATTGCTATTGGTCCTATATGAATGTCCTTATCATCTCTGCGAAATGTCTCTTTATGCAAGAGCTTTCCAAGCTTCACAGCATCGCTCTCTTTCTCCATCCCGATGTGGTGGCTGAATAACCAGAGCTTCGTCTTGCAGACGAAGTAGTAATTTACCTGAGTCCCACCGATGTATATCTCATCTATCATTTTGACCATCTTTCATCAATCCTTGTAAAAAATTTTCGGCACTATTTTAAA
>CAZHKD010000195.1:0-2366 GCA_964533255.1 uncultured archaeon
TGTAAGCGAAGCTGAAGAGGGCGTCGGCAGCAACGTTCAGGCCGACGTGCTTCATGGCAGTCATTCCGCGCTTTTTGGCGAGAGATGCGCCGATGGCAACCTCAAAGGCGACTTTCTCGTTGACGGAGTACTCCATGAAGAAGTCCATTTTTCCTCTGAGAAGTCTGCATGCTTCGCTCAGCGTGTCGGTAATTTCCGACGACGGCGTGCCGGGATATGCAGCGTAAACGTCAATACCAGCTTCGATGGCCCCTCTTGCGATGGCTTCGTTTCCGAGCAGGAAAACCTTCTCACCTGGCGAATCTCTGACGACGTCCTTGAGCATGGGGTAAGCCATGAAGGCAGACTGAAATATTTTGCCCTTTGTCTGAATTGCGTAATTCTGTTGTGACCTGAGCGATTTCTGTGTGATGCTGATTACCGATCTTTGAACGTATTTTACATATCTGTGTACGCAGACATGTACATATGGCCAAAACAATTTCCCTGTCGGATGAAGCGTACAATCTTCTGAAGAGTGTGAAGAGAAAGGATGAGAGCTTTTCAGACGTCATCAAAAGGCTCATTGGAGGTAGAGGGAATCTTATAGACGTCATCGACCTGTACCCCGAACTTGCAGGCGAAAAAGAGCTTGAAACTTCGGTTGACATGATGAGGAAAGATTTTGACCAGAGGCTCGGGAGGATTCTCGATGAAATGCATTGACACAACGTGGCTGTCAGGGAGCTTACTAAAAGGCTTGACGCGGAGGGAATCCATGCCCCCAAAACTGCTGCCATAGCCATCAATAATGGGTGTGATGCAGTTGTCACGAGAAATGGAACCGATTTTAAACTGATTGAGAGGCTTACAGGATTAAAAGCTGAGGTTTACAGACTTGATTGAGCCACCATCTACTCCCTGAACTTCTCCACAATCCTTTCAGCTTTATCAATCACCTTCTCCTCATCCATGGTGAGGACTTCTCCATCCTGCACCACCAACTTCCCGTCCACAACCACGTGCCTGACCTCGCACCCAAGGCTTCCGTAGACGATTGCGTTTACAGCGCTGTACATGGGCGTGAAGTTGTGCCTTCTGCCATCCAGAACCACCACATCCGCCAGCGCACCCTCCTTAATCTCCCCGCCGTTCAGCCCGTAGGCAGCGTATCCATTGTGCGTAGCCATGCGAAGCACCTCTCCAGCTTTGATTACGTCGGCTCTGCCGGTTCTCACCTTCTGGAGCAGGGACGTCAGCTTTATTTCCTCAAAGAGGTTGTATGTGTTGTTCGATGCCGCACCATCCGTTCCCAGGGCGACGTTCACACCTGCTTCAACCATATCCGAAACTCTCGCAATTCCCGAGGCGAGCTTGAGGTTGCTGACGGGGCAGTGCACGACGCTAACTTTCCTATCTGCCAGAATGGCAATCTCCTCGTCATCCAGCCAGACGCCGTGGGCGATTACAACGCTGGAATCCAGAAAGTCCACATCGTTCAGCAACCTAACTGGGGTTTTACCGTACTGCCTCTTTATCTCCTCGACCTCCCACTGCGTTTCTGAAACGTGGATGTGGACGCTGCATCCAATCTCGTCTGCTTTTTCCTTCACGAGCTTCAAAAACTCGGGTGTGCAGGTGTAGGGGGCGTGGGGGCCGAAAACTGTGGTTACCCTGCCACCAAAGGCTCCGTTCCACTCTCTTATGAACTCCTCGCCTATCCTCAGCTCTTCCTGAGCCCTCTCTGCATCGCCTCTGTCCGCCATTCCGTAGCAGAGAACTGCCCTTATTCCGCTCTCGCCCACAGCCCTAGCAACTTCATCCATGTGGATGTAGAGGTCTGAGAAGCCAGTTGTTCCGGTTTTCAGCATCTCCAGAATGCCCAGCATGGAACCCCAGTAAACGTCCTTTGGCGTGAGCTTTCGCTCAGCCCTCCATATCTTCTTCCTGAGCCAGTCCATCAGGGGCATGTCCTCTGCAAACCCTCTGAAGAGGGTCATGGCTAAATGGGTGTGGGCGTTGAAGAGCCCTGGCAGCACAAAGCAAGAGGAGGCGTCTATTTCTGCATCCCCCTTTACCTCTCCTCTCCCAACGTAGGCAATTCTGTTTCCGTTTATTCCAACGTTAGCCTGAATGAAGTCGCCGTCTATGAAGCAGAGTCCGTTCTTGATGGCCACATCGAACATGGATGTTGGTGGCGCCACGTACTTAAATCGGTTCCGTAACACATGTGTGACAAAAGGTTAAGCATGGAGGTTAGAGGGTACGCATGCGAAGCGGATAAGGGCGGGCTGAAAGGCACGGCATAAGTGCGGGTCACCTTGCACGCAGCGCCACTTCAGCAGCGTGAGCCCTCACGATGTCTGAGCGAGTGATGATGCCGATCA
>CAZHKD010000196.1:0-2341 GCA_964533255.1 uncultured archaeon
GTGTCAAATTAACAAAAAAATAAATAACAGAGATACAATCTATGCAGCCCACACTCAACCAGCTAATAAAGGAGATCGAAGCTACAAAAGTCTTTCGAAGAAACTCATAGCAACCCTAATCCGACTGGGATTCAGGGAAAAGAGGGCTTTGCAGAGTTTGGCTGAGTGGTGAGTTTTGAGTTTTGCAGACACCTTAGATGGAAATTCAAGCGCAATTCTTATAAACATAGATGTAAACATACATTTATGGCAACTAAAACAATAACGATTACGGTTGAAGCATATGAAAGGTTAAAAAGGGAGAAAATGGAGGGGGAGAGCTTCAGCGATGTGATAATAAGGCTTACAGAGAGAAAAGAAGGAGATATTGGAGAGTTTGCAGGAGCATGGGAGGAGGCTGAGGACATCGAAGAAATCATAAGGAAGGGTAGGGAGGAGTTTAAGAAATATGCCAGCATACTGCCTTGAAACATCGTTTTTAGTGGATTTTCTGAGAGGGAAAGAGTCGGCAATAAAAAAGTACGAGGAAATTAAGGGAAGAAGACTCGAGACCACGTCAATTGTTGCGTGGGAAGTGTTGAGGGGACCAAAGCTCGTTGGCAGGGCAAAGGAGTATGAAAAGGCTGTCAGACTGCTGGGCAGACTTAGGGTGATCCCCTTCACGCTCGCATCTGCAAGGATTGCAAGCGAAATTGAGCGTGATTTGAGGGAAAAGGGCAAAGACATCAATCCCATTGACATCCTCATCGCTGCCTCTGTCATCGAAAGCGGCTCAGTTCTATTGACGAGAGATGAAGATTACAGGCACATTGAGGATTTGAAGGTTGAGTTTTATTAAAAACCACGCAAGACACAAGCGTCAACCACCACCGGTTAAAAACCGGTGGCTTGCCCCATCTCCAGCCCCGAGCCGCCATCACACCCGCAGCGGCTCGGTTCGCCTGTTGAAACATGGGGCCTCCTTGCCACATAGTTTTATGAAGCTCGAAGTGGAGCTGAAGAAGAGGATAGAACAGCTCGAAAAAGCGAAGGAGAGAACGAAGAACGATAAAGCTCAGAAGGCTGGTGAAGGTTAGGGGAAAGGGAATCGTTGCGGAGAACTTCAACAGCAATAATGCTGCCTACGCAATGGTAAAGTGGAACACTTAGAAAATTTTAATTACTTAGAAAACAATACTTATTAAGATGAGGGAATTAAGCAAGATTAGTAAGAAGGGTTTGACCACAATCCCGGCAAAGATCAAGAACTTGCTTGGTGTGGAGGAAGGAGACTACCTTTCGTGGGAAGTGGCTGGAGACAAAGTCGTCGTCAGCTTAATTAAAAACCCGTACAAGTTCCTCAAAGGAAGACATGAGGATCCTGGCCTTATTTATGAAAAAGTTGAGGAAAATGCAGACAGGCTTATGATGGGGGAGCTGAATGCCGGTAATAGAGCTTGACATGCTGATCGCATTCGTCAACCCTCTTGACAGGCTTCACAGTCTTGCCGACGAGCTCTTCAAAAGAGTATCTTCAGGAAAGGTAAAGGTTGCAGTCGCAACTTCGGCACTGCTAGAATACGAGCTTTTGCTGAGGTCCAGAAGTTACAGCCAGGAAGATATAAGGGCGGATATAGAGGCCTTCAGGAATCTGCTGGTGGAGGTGCCGCTCGACGCAGGCATTATAATCAGGGCGTCGGAGCTGAGAGACGAATACGGTCTCACATACTTCGACTCCCTCCATGCTGCATCGGCCATCGCAAAGGACGGCGTGATTATCTCATCTGACAGGGCGTATGAAAAAGTGGATGGGCTCAAGGCCATAAAACCCGACGAATTCCTGCCACCGGGTTGATTTCTGTATTTTCAGGTTGTCCGAGAGTAGATGAAGTATGGTTCCCTGGGGTGCTGTAAACGGAAGAGTTCTCATAGAAAAAGCCACTGTGCCATCAAGCACGGCTGATTAGCTTCGAAACCTCCAGATGGTCAGCAGATATCCCTGCCCACAAATATCTCGGGGTGGTGGAATGAATGGTAGACTGCTGTTCACGGTGATTGGGATAACGGTTCTGGCGATAGTGGCCTACGCGCACCTTTCGGACATATACACGTTCTTAGAGCTCGCTGCCGGCATCAAGCCCGTAAGCCTGGACGATCGGTTCATTTTCAATCATTAGAAATTTTTAAATATATGCTTTTTTAGCATACACATATATGGTAGCTCAGTCAGATGTTTTGGGCTGTTTTGGTGCTTTTTCCTGAGAATGTGAGGAGGGGAGCGCGTGAGGTTGGCAACCTTCCTGATCCTGCTGGGAATCATCGGCTTTGCTGCAGCCCTCTCATTGGCTGTTATCATGAGTTA
>CAZHKD010000197.1:0-2340 GCA_964533255.1 uncultured archaeon
AAATCGGTTGCGGCGACAGGCGACCTCTGAGGACGGCTGATAGTTTCTCATACCTGGATCTGAAATACTCTGCAAATGCTTCGGCCTCGCTTTTGCAACCTTTATCCCTATAAAGCCTCAGGATCTTCAGTTGACTCCTCTCTCTTTTTCTAGCACTCTTCGAGATTCTGTGATTTGTTTCATCTGCGGCAGCAGGCGTTACATTTTCAACTACCTGAAGATTAGATGCAGCTGGTGATGCATGAGCTCCTGAGGTGCGCCCATTATGTAGGATCTGAACAAAATCAGAGACATCCATTAAGTTTGGAAGCGTAATAACTGTGACATCAGGCAGTGCAGCACATATCCTTTCAACGAGCTCGTCAACAGAACCATAACCTTGCACGTGCTCGACAAGGCAGTCCATCGCATCCTTCGCAAGAATTTTGCCCTTATGGCTGAACATCTCCTGAATGGCTATTCTGAGGTCCTGCATGTTCCAACCTCTACCGCAACCAGGAAGATTTCACGCGTCTCGAAAGAGTTGTTCGATTTAGCGGGCAACATCTGCATTCATGGTCTTCTTCCAGAACCTTTACAGTTCCTTCTTCGACGAGTGGGCATGTTTGCAGGCATTCTACATCTACAATGACCGTGTCAAAAGCTGATTTGAGGTTTTCAACATCTCTTGAGGTGCTCCCCTTCGCTCACGTCAGTCGGGCACTCATAAGTCGAATGACGGATCCTGATTGACGGCCTACCAGCCTCACCACGCAGAATCAGGTACACAATGCCAGGTCTCCCGCATGCGGGGCACCTGTGAACCTAGCCGGTTCTCCGGATGCCTGGACCTTCTTCAATCCTCGGGGCCAGGACCGCATTTTCACCTCGATTTTACCACCACCGCCAGAACCGCTCAAATACTACCACTGGATTTGGTGGGTTCAGAATCCCCGAGCTCACCGTTCCCCAACTCTCCAAACAGCTCGTCAAAGCTCCTTTCTTCCACACCCTCGCCTGAATACACTCCCACCCTTCCGCCCCCATGAACGGCGACGACCTTGACATCTTTCCCGATGCTGGCAAAGGCTTTAGCAAGTATGCAAGGTCTCAAATCTGAATAGATGCACATTTCGGCATGTCTGGCCCTCGTGATTTCGATAGGCTCGTGTAAATCGGGTTTGCAGAGCCGAAAGTATCTTGCAGCATAATCAATCGGTTTGACGCCGAATTTTGTCAGGACTTTGCCCTCACTCCAGAGAGTATCGACGACTTCTTTGAACTTTCTCCAGTAGTCTTCCCAGGCGAGTCCATACTTCATCTTGGCGCACTCAATCAAGTCTTGCGAAACCTCAAGCGAGCTCCCATCTTCGAATTCGATAACCACCTTATTTTCACTATTTTCGGCCATGACTACTAGGTGGTTATGTGTAATATATATTATTTACTACCAGACATCAGGGATGTATGATTGTAGGAAAAGTGAACTGAAAAATATTAAATACTTTAAGTGTAAATAATATTCTATGTCAAGAAGGTGCAACGGTAAGATGTGGTTAGCCATGTTCTCTATGGCCACAATTCTTGTACTGACACCGTTAGTAATCTCTCTTCCCAAGACGCCTGCTGCACATGCAACAGTCTACATGACGCCAAATTGCCCCTGCTGTGCGATATATGCCGATTACCTGAAAAGGAGAGGGTTTGAAGTGGAGATAATCAAGATGGAGTACCAGAACCTAACGGCGATAAAGAGACAGTACGGCGTCCAACCCATTCTGCAGAGCTGTCACACCTCAATTATTGACGGTTACTTTGTTGAGGGACACATACCTGTCGAGATTATCGAAAAGTTGCTTAAAGAGAAACCCGACATCTCCGGAATAGCTCTGCCAGGAATGCCTGAAGGAGCCCCAGGGATGCATGGGTCAAAGGAGGGTCCTTTCGTAATTTACGCCCTCCTCAGAGACGGTAATATTCGGGTATATGCGACGGTATAAATGCCGGGCGGCTCTCTCCGAAGTCGCTCCAGTATGAACCCCGGAGACACGTTAAGGTATGGGAGGGGATAAGTTTGGCTAGGTTTGGCGACCTGGTTGAAGTGAGAGTCACACCCAAAGCACTGCTTCCGTTTATTTCTGTAGTATTTTTGATTTCGAGGGTTGAAGCACATTGCCCACTTTGCACAGCTGGAGTCGCCGCTGCAGCAGGAGGGGCGGCACTCATGGGTGTGAAGACTTCGATCGTCGGGCTGTTTGTAGGGGCGTTTGCAGCTTCCACTGGCTTCTGGATTGCCAACAAGAACAGTTACACCTCACTAAGGTCAAAACTATTGCTGGCAACAGCGTCGTTTCTGGTAAC
>CAZHKD010000198.1:0-2323 GCA_964533255.1 uncultured archaeon
ATAGAGACCGAGGATCTCCTTCTCCTGCAGAGGGCAGGTTTGATCTAATTTTTTAATATAATTATACTATCACTTGTGGTCTGAAAGCTTTATAGACTCTTTGTAAAACAAGAATAAAGAAGTTCATGTTTTAGCTGAGCGTTAACATTGTCAAAGCTTCTCTTGGTTGTATCTCAAGCCACCTTGTGGAAGATGATCCCCCAGAGAAACCTGTCCTCCTTCTTCGGCAGAACGTAAGGCATATCTCTGACGATTCTCCCCCCGTGGTACATGCACCACTCTCTGCATACCTCGAGAAGCAGGTTCACGAACTCATTATCTTCTCTGAAGTTCTCGTTCAGGAGCTGGAAGAATCCGCCACCTCCTACGCCCACGGGCGAGCCGTACTTGCCGTGCTGAGCGAGGATCTGGGTTAGCGTGGCTATGTGCGGGTAGGAGATGTACTCGTAAGTGAATCTCAGGGAGTTGCATATCTGCTCGTAAATAGCTATTTTCAGCAGCTCGAAGCCCCTGGCGAGCTCCTCACTTCCTTTACCTTTAGCCAAACCCCTCTGTATCAGGTCCAGCCCCTCTCTCCCGCAACCCCACACCGAAGCGTGCATGTCATCCGCTATTTTCTCAAAAAACTTCTCAGCATCTGGCAAACGTTCTGAGCGCCTCTTTATCGACCTCAGCATCTCCGGGAAGTCGTGGCCCGGCCCCGTCCAGATGTCGGTGAAGAGGGGTTTCTCAAAGTGGTAAGGGTAAAGCTCCGGTTTTATTTTCTCACCCCTGTTTCTGTAGCAGATGACGGTGGCAGGCTTTGGAGTGCCGAACAGAAGGAGGTATTCAGCACTCGTGCTCGTCGCTGAGGGAATCGGGCTTTTGTCCACGTAAAGGCTGTCGGCAATCGCAATGGCTCGCTCCAGCACCTCATCCCTGTCCAAGAACTTCTCAGAGCCGGTGATGCACTTGCTGCCCATTGCAGCCTCCTTGAAGTGCTCCCCGTTCTTCAGGTAGCTCATCCCTACTGCCAGCAGAGCTGCCGCTGCCGACGAAATTATGAACCCGGAATTGTACGGAACTTCGGAATAGAAGTGGATTCTGGCAGGGATTCTGGCACCCTCCAGACCGAATTCCAGAGCCCGATGCAGGCTTCTCTCAACGAGATCCGACAGCCTGGGTACGGGAATTGTCTCGTCGTTCCGCACGTAGAAGAACTTCACCTCCTTCGCCGAACCTCTGCGAATGCACATCCAGAGCCTGTAGCCTGTCACCTCAACAACTATCGCCCTCTTCCACATGGCGGCAATGGAACCGAGCCTCGATGCCAGTATGTCTGCTGAGGCGATGAAATCGTAATAACCTCTGTTTATGTATTCGGGCACTTCGAACACTCCAAAGGCCCTGATGACGTCCTCAACGTATTTATTTCCGAGGTTTAGCTGCACTGTGACGTTCTCCGCCCTTATCACTTTCCTCTTCTTATCGTCGGGCAGCTCCAGTACGCTGTCTGTTACATTTCTGCCGTTCCTGTCCAGGAAGAACACCATCCCTTCCTTAGCCATCCCAGCCAGAGCGCTTGGAATGGCCTCAGAGGGATTCGTGCGCCAAACCCTCAGCTCCTTGATCTGGCGGAAGAGGGTTTCGTAATCGGTCTTTCCACCCATTCTCTTTATCGCCTCCACCACGAATCTCGCCTTCTCTTCGAAATCGGCAATCCTTTTTGGCATGCCGGAATGTATTCTCCCGCCTCCTTAAAATTTTCTTTAGAATATTTAGCATATTTTGCTCATTTTTCTAAGTTCTTACTAAATTTTTCAGCTTTACTAAATATTGACGAGTTTGCCTTGATCTGCTAAAAATTCCAAAATTACTAAAATTTAAAAATATGTGAAATAGAAAAAGTTATATATTGTAAAAGGTACTGTGTAAGTATGGCCCTGAAACCCGGGTTAACCCACGAATTGACGGTTGAAGTGACGCCAGACATGGCAGCCTCAAGGTTCGTTAAGGGCACGCCGGAGGTCTTTGCAACTGCAGCCATGGTGGCGTTGATAGAGCAGACGTGCAAAGACGTCGTGCAGCCTTATCTTGAAGAAGGGCAAACGACAGTTGGGGTTCACATAAACGCAAGCCACATCGCCGCAACTCCAATTGGCATGAGGGTGACGGCGAAAGCGAGGCTGGAGGAGGTGGACGGAAGGAGGCTCGAGTTTTCAGTTGCAGTCTTTGACGAGGTGGAAAAGATAAGCGACGCGAAGCACACCCGCTTCATAGTGGATAAGGCCAGATTTGAAGCTAAGACGCAGAGAAAGTTCGAGAAGGTGAAATAGTACTCAAA
>CAZHKD010000199.1:0-2315 GCA_964533255.1 uncultured archaeon
TTCTTTACAGACTGGGAAGGGCCGTGGATAACGACGGATTTTGCCTACGAAGCTGCTCTGGCTTTTCTTAACAACTACGAGTTCTTCAGGAGGCTCAGCCAGTACGACGATTATCTGGCGTACGTTGCCAAAAAGGAGGATTACGAGGCTGGAGATACGCTGAGACTTCTTGCACCCTTTCTGGTTGCTGCTGATGTGACCACGGAAGAGCTGTATGAACTGAGCGAGAGGATAGCAGCTTTTGTTCCCGATGCCTTTGATGCGATGCAGTGGCTGCTGAAGCGCTACACGCCTGTAGTGATCTCCACAAGCTACTCAGCCTATCTGGAGAAAACTGCCGGGATGCTGGGCGTATCTGAACACCTGCACGGCACCCTCTTCACTCCGGAGAAATACTCCATGGACAGAGAGGAGCGTAGATGGCTTCTCGAGCAGGTGGACGTGATTGCTTCCCTACCGCAGATAGAAGTTGAGGGTTCGGAGATATCCGATGATGCCAGAGAGGCTGTGGAGTACCTGGACAGGCTCTTCTGGGAGGAGATGCCTAAAAGGAGTGCTGGTGCTGTTCTGAACGACGTTAGGGCTGTGGGAGGGGAAAGGAAGCTTGAGATAGTGAAGGATTACGCTTTCAGGCACAGGATTTCTGGTGATAGGCTCATCGTCATCGGGGACAGCATATCCGATCATGCCATGCTTCAGTGGGTAAAGGACATGGGAGGGATTGCCGTATCCTTCAACGGGAACGAGTATGCGCTGAGGCATTCCAACCTCTTCGTCATCTCCGAAACAGCCTGGGCAGAGGCAGCCGTGGTTGATCTGTTTTTCGAGCAGGGAAGAGACGCTGTTGTTGAGCTTGCCAGAGGCAGAGTTTCGAAACTTGACGATGAGCTGATTGAGAAAGCGAGTGGGAAGGCTGAATTTTACTGGTATGAGGATGCTGACTGGCAGGAAATCTGTTCAAAATCTGAGGAGATGAGGAGGAAGGTGAGGGGTGAGGCTGGCACCCTGGGGTGATGTTATGGGTGGAGATGTGATAGGTTTCGGAGCCATAAATCTCGATAAGATTTACATGGTGGACAAGATTCCGGGTAAGGATGAAGAAGGCTTTGTTCTCTCAGTCGAATTTCATCCGGGTGGCAGCGCAGCCAACACAATCGTCGGCCTCTCGAGGCTGGGCTTAAAGGCTTCATACATCGGCAAGGTGGGAAGCGATTCCGATGGCGATTTCCTGCTTAAAGACTTCGTCAACGAGGGTGTGGACACAAAGACAATCATAAGGGCAGAGGGCAGAAGCGGAACGGCCATGATTTTTGTGGACAGAGAGGGGAACAGAGCCATTCTGGTTGACCCGGGCGTTAACGACACCATACGCTACGAGGAAATCGACGTTGATTACGTTTCGCGCTTCAGACTCATGCATCTGACGTCCTTCATCTGCAAGAATGGCGAGGACTCATTCATCAGCCAGAAAAAGCTTGTGAAAGAGCTGGATATTGAAGTGAGCTTTGATCCTGGCATGATTTACGTTGAGAGGGGGATGGGTGACCTGAAGGACATCCTGAAGAACACGACGATTTTTCTCCCCAACCGAAAGGAGATAGAGCTTCTCACGGGAATGGACTACGTCACGTCTGCCCACGAGCTTGTGGCCATGGGAGTGGAAGTTGTTGCGGTAAAGCTCGGCGAACAGGGGTGCTACATCTTTGACGGAAAGAAAGAGTATACCATCCCGGCCTACAGCGTTGAAGCGGTTGACAGCACCGGCGCCGGAGATGCGTTTAATGCGGGATTCCTTTACGGTTATCTGAAGGGGAAAAGCCTGGAGGAGTGCGGAAAGCTGGGCAATGTGGTGGCGGCGATGAACATAAGGAAGGTGGGAGCCAGAGCAGGATTGCCAGCGGAGGACGAGCTAAGGGAGTTTGAGGTTTGAGATTGTCAGTCTGCCAATGCCTGACAACCGCCAGTTCATAACTTCACCAGCCATCACACCCCGCAAACAGAAAACATTTTTTATTCCTCCGCCCTTCCTCAGCCAGGATGGACATTGCGGAGCAGATAAAGCAGCTTGAGGAGGAGATCAAGCGAACCCCCTACAACAAGGCTACCGAGCACCACATTGGCAGGCTGAAAGCGAAGCTTGCCAGGCTCAGGGAAGAGGCTGAGAAGCAGAGGAGGAAGAAGAGCGGCGCAGTCTTCTCCATAAAAAAAGAGGGGGACGCGACGGTTGTTCTTGTGGGCTACCCTTCGGTTGGAAAGTCAACCCTCCTGAATGCTCTCACCGGTGCGAAAAGTGAGGTGGCAAGCTACGACTTCAC
>CAZHKD010000200.1:0-2299 GCA_964533255.1 uncultured archaeon
CCATTGAGCTGAGAATCGAGGGACATTATGCCGGTGTTGAACGTTTTCATCTCTCTCCCCTGTTTTTAATCCATGCAAGTATTTATAAAACTTCCTTCTCTAATTCAAATCGGATGGATGCGGAGATGGTAAATGTAAAGTTCGATCAGAAAGGTCTCGTTCCGGTCATAGTCCAGGATTTGGAGACGAAGGAAGTGCTCATGCTGGCCTACGCCAACGAGGATGCTTTGAAGCTGACACTTAAAACCGGAAAAGCCCACTACTGGAGCAGGAGCAGAGGGAAGATATGGATGAAGGGTGAAACGTCCGGAAATTTTCAGGATGTGGTTGAGGTAAGGGTAGACTGTGATGGCGATGCTCTGCTTTACATCGTCAGACAGAAAGGAGTGGCATGTCATACCGGCAGTTACTCATGCTTCTTTCGGAAGCTTGAGGATAGGGTGGGGAAGAACGGAATAAAAGACTCAAAAGCAGAAAAACCTGTGGAGGGATTTGAATGAAATACGTGGTGGATACCAGCGTCCTTATCGACGGAAGGGTATCCATGATGATTGAAAGCGGTGAGATCAGCGGTACAATTATCATACCCGAGGCCGCTCTCGCAGAGCTTGAGGCCCAGGCTAATTTCGGCAAGATGAGCGGATTTCAGGGTCTTGAGGAGATAAAGAGGATAAAGGAGCTATCACAGAAACTGGGATTCGACGTTCTTTTCCTTGGTGAGAGGCCCGGATTGGAAGAGGTAAGGCTCGCCAAGGGTGGAGAGATAGACAACCTGATCAGAAAGGTGGCGGAGGAGGAGAAAGCCGTCCTTCTAACCAGCGACAGGGTTCAGTACCTCGTCGCTCTTGCCAAAGGCATCGACGCCTATTACGTCACCAGAGACCGGAAAAAGCCGGAGGAGACAACAATTTACAGCTTTTTCACGCCTGACACGGCGAGCGTCCACTTAAGAGAGGGCGTCGAACCCTACGCAAAGCGTGGAAGGATTGGAGCCCTTAAGCTGGTGAAGCTCAGCGATGAGGTGATGGAGCTATCAGACCTCAGAAAAATCGCCCACGAAATCCTGGAGGTTGCCAGGCAGGATGAGGAGAGCAGCATAGAAATAGAGAGGCACGGCGTAACTGTCGTTCAGCTCAGGGATCTGAGGATAGCCATCGCTGAAAGACCCTTTGCAGACCGCATGGAGATAACCGCTGTCAGGCCAATTGCGAAGGTGAGCATAGATGAATACGGCATAAGTGAAGAGCTGAAGAGGCGCATAGTGGAGAGGCAGAGGGGCATACTGATTTCAGGCCCGCCCGGAGCCGGCAAGTCAACCTTCGCTGCAAGCGTTGCCAACTTCCTGATGGAGAACGGGTACATGGTCAAGACCATGGAGAGCCCCCGAGACCTCATGGTCAGGGATGAGATAACCCAGTACGCCCCGCTGGAAGGCGACATGAGCCTGACAGCAGACGTGCTGCTTCTCGTGAGGCCTGACTACACGATTTACGATGAGGTCAGGAAAACGTCTGACTTTCAGGTCTTTGCAGATATGCGTTTAGCGGGAGTTGGAATGATAGGCGTCACCCACGCAACTCGAGCCATAGATGCGATCCAGAGAATGATAGGAAGGGTCGAGCTGGGAGTCATACCACAAGTTGTTGATACAGTCATTTTCATAGACGCAGGAAGGATTACGAAGGTCTACGAGCTCCGCTTCACAGTCAAGGTTCCCCACGGCATGTTTGAGGCAGACCTCGCAAGGCCGGTCATAGAGGTTGTCGACTTCGAGACCAAGAGGGTTGAGTACGAGATCTACACCTACGGAGAGCAGGTTGTGGTGATGCCCGTTGAGGGTGAAGCAGCTGACTACACAATCGTTGCCAATGCGGTGGAGAACAAGATAAAGAACTACGTCTCACTCTACGAGATAGAGGCGCTCGGCGAGCGAAAAGTCGTTGTGAGGGTTCCGGAGGACGAGATACCTCACCTCCTGGGAAGGAAGGGCAGGAGGATTCACAAAATCGAGGAGGAGCTTGGAATAAGCATCGAAGTTCAGCCACTCCGCGAGGAAGCGCTTGGTGAGAGGAGGGAGGCAAGCGTTGACGAGACGGGAAAGCACTACATAATCTATGCCGACGGGCTTCAGGGAAGGCAGGTGAATGTTTACGCTGAAAACGAGTACCTGTTCACGGCTTCTGTGGGCAGAAAGGGCGTTATCAGGGTCAAAAAGGACAGCGAGAACGGCAAGGCGCTGAGGCTGGCGTTGATGAAGGGCAAAACGATCTACATCAACTATTAAGGGTGTCGGCATGCT
>CAZHKD010000201.1:0-2294 GCA_964533255.1 uncultured archaeon
CTGAAATCCGGCTTTACCGCAGATTCTTCAACCGGCGTCGAATACCCGTGTCTGTACATGAGCAGGCCAGTATATGCAATCATCGCTCCGTTATCGCCCATGAGCTGCTTTGGTGGGGCGTAAAACCTGGCTCCCCTATCTTCGCACATTATTCGAAGCATCTCCTGCAATCTCTCATTCGCTCCAACCCCTCCAACCAGCAGAACCTCATCGAGATCTAGGTAAGCGAGAGCCCTCTCCGTAACCTCTGTGAGCATTGCAAAGGCGGTCTCCTGAAAGCTGAAGGCAACGTCCTCTGCCGGCAAACCCTCATCAAAAAGGCGCTGCGCCGCAGTAACCATCCCGCTGAAGGAGAAGTCCATGCCCTTAACAGCGTACGGCAGCTCGTGGTAGTTTCCGCCTTTCCTGGCGAGTTCCTCAATCTTCGGCCCCCCCGGATGCCTCAGCCCCATGTGTCTGGCGAGCTTGTCAAGGGCGTTGCCTATGCCTATGTCCAGCGTTTCTCCGAAAACTCTGTAGCGATTTCCCCGCCTTGCGATAACCTGGCTGTTGCCGCCGCTCACGTAAAGAGAGACAGGATTTCTGGCCCCTGTCTTCCACCTGCCCACCTCAACGTGGGCTAAGCAGTGGTTAACGCCTACAAGTGGTTTCTTCAGCTTCAGGGCTATGGCCCTCGCCGCCGTTGCAACAACCCTCAGGCACGGTCCGAGCCCTGGCCCCTGAGAAAAGGCAACCACATCTATTTCGTCTGCATCAAAATTTGATAGAAGACGGGAGATTACCTGCCCTACATTCTCGCTGTGGTGCTGGGACGCCTCTCTGGGATGTATTCCTCCCTCTTTCGGAACATAAGCTCTGCTTTCAATGGCGATGACGTCCTTCTCATCAACCAGCGCTGCGCTGAGGCTCCAGGCTGTGCCTTCGATGCCAAGGGCGATCATTATCCAACAGTACTACCTCTTGAACTCCGTGTATCCGCACTTGCCGCAGCTTCTTCTGTCCTTGTGCTCTGCCAGAAAAACGCCCTCGCCGCACCTCGGACAGAACTTCCTCTTCCTCACAACGGTGTCTCCCTTTATCTCGTAGAATGAAGAGACCTTTACCTCAGACTTGCCCATTTAGGCTCCCCCCTCACTCTCCTGGCCTTCGCCCTCAGCAGCTTCGAAATTCCTCCTGATGACGTAGTCCTCCTCCACCGCCCTCAGGTCTTCAGGCGTCTCGTAAATCCTCGCATAGCAGTATGCTTCACTCTTCCCGAATTCGGGCTTGATCCACTCTATGACGATTCTGTCGGCATCCACAGCAAAAAGACCCGAGAGCTTCTGCCTCACAGCCTGCCTTGAGGGAGTTACCCCTTCCTCCTCATACTTCAACCTGAAGTACACCTCTTTTCTTTTCAGCAGCGGATTATCCTTCTCCTTCTCAACGAGGATCTCCATTCAATCACCTCCCAGCATGGGTTCTGATTATGTTTATAACTTCTTCCCCTCTCTCTCCCCTCTCCATCTTCTGCAAAATGTCCAGTATTAGAAGCTTTTTATCGCGGGTGATTTTGAGGGCAACGACACCTTTACCCGGCATTCCGTAGAGTATAACGGAATTTTCGGGCAGGATTGCGATGAGGGGCATGGTCGCAAGGTCCTCTTCTCCTCTTACGAAGACCTTTACCTTTTTACCACCTTCCACAGCATTTACGGCTTTAACGAGCCCTTCGACGAGTTCGAGGCTTATTACTGCCTGTGGATTTGACACCTCAATCTCGGAATAATCTCCGGTCAGCGAGTTCATTCTTTTGAGGAGCTCCTGATCGACTTCAACTCTTTTTGTCCTGGCGTCAAAGATTATGATGTGGGGCTCAATGCCCGCTTTCAGCGCAAAATAGCTCACAACGTCTCCTACGCAGGCTACAAGCCTTGCTTCCTTAACCTCTTCAATCTGCCTGTAAAGCTCCTCCCCGCTTCCCTCGTAAAGCCTTCCGTGGGGCTTTCCGAAGTACTCTCTGAGCGATTCAGGGAGCTTTATCAAATCAGCCCACCCTCAGCGCGTATTTGCCGGGATACTTCACACCGAGCTTCTGAGCTATCTGGCTTTTTTCCGGATCGACTATGACGATGTATCCGTACCACTCCTTTGTCAGCTCGCTGCTCCCGCAGACCCGGCAGATGGTTGCGTCCATGTTTATGTACTTGCATTTTCTGCATGCAAGCTCGGTCATTGAGTGGCCTCCTCCTTCACCTTCTTTATCTCCTCCTCAAGCCACTTGATTGCACCAAGCCAGGGCTGGCGCATGGTCA
>CAZHKD010000202.1:0-2279 GCA_964533255.1 uncultured archaeon
TCAGATGGGCCCATTCAAACTTCGACGCCTTCTTCCTGTCTCTCACCACCACCTCTGCCGCAACTTCGTCCTCAATGCCATGCTTCATCTTGTAGGCGTAGCCCTGCATGGCGTAGCTCATCTGGTATGAAAGGCCCATGTCGCGATGGAAGAAAGGATCGAGGGTCAGAAGCTCAACCAGCTCCATGGGCGTTTCAGAGCAGTGTCCATAGCCCAAAACCATCGCAACGTCGAAGATCCCTGACTTTATACGCATGTAGGCTAAAGCAAGAGCAAACAGAGCGTCGTCGCTCACCCTTATCTCGTCCTTCAGATACCCTCCTGCTGCTGGAGCTGTGTACATGTTGGAGATCGTCCTTCCAACAGAAACATCGTAGCCTCCAAGAACAACGTTGTCTATCTCGTGCCTCTCCATCCCTGCATCTTCCAAGGCCTTCTTCGCCGCCTCATAGGCGATGTTGTGGAAGGGCTCTTCGTGAACGCCAAAATGGGTTAAGCCGATGCCCACAATGCCGACCTTCAAGAGCAACACCTCTTTTATAATAATTATACGTGAGCAAATACAAAACAGTTTGTCAAATGGTCATGAGCATTCATGAGCATGATTGAGGACTATCTGACAGGAGCGGTATGAACTCCTATGTGAGCATATCAAATCCCGGAAATATTTATATAGGTAGATTGATAAATTTGAGTTTCCAGTGTGGTGGTTGTATTATGGGAAATGGAAGAATTAAAACGAGAAAAAGATGGATTACGGACTGGTGGCCAAACAGGCTGAACCTGAAAGTTCTCAGGCAGAACTGTTCTCATTCGAATCCTTACGGAGAGGATTACGATTACATCCGTGAAGTTCAGACCCTTGATGTTGAGGCAGTCATAAACGACCTGAAGGAGCTGATGAAAAACTCCCGGGACTGGTGGCCTGCTGATTTCGGACACTATGGCCCGCTTTTTATCCGCCTTGCCTGGCACAGTGCTGGAAGCTACAGAATCCACGACGGCAGAGGTGGAGCGAGAGATGGAAGCATTCGCTTTCCGCCCAGGATAAACTGGCCCGACAACGTGGGAATTGATAAGGCTATTCGGTTGCTGTGGCCGGTAAAGAAGAAGTACGGAAGAAGGCTCTCATGGGCAGACCTGATAATTCTTGCCGGAACCGTTGCCCTTGAGGACATGGGCGTGAAGATTCTCGGCTTTTCTCTTGGCAGAGAGGACATATACGAGCCAGATGAAAGCCCGGACTGGGGAGAAGAGGAAGAGATGCTCACCGGCGAGAAGCGCTTTGAGGGAGGAGAGCTGAAAAAGCCCTACGCAGCAACGGAAATGGGGCTCATCTATGTCAATCCCGAAGGTCCGGGAGGAAATCCCGATCCATTAGAGTCTGCCAAGGAAATTAGACTGGCTTTTGCCAGAATGGGGATGAATGATGAGGAAACCGTGGCACTGATAGCAGGTGGGCATGCTTTCGGGAAGTGCCATGGCGCAGGTTCAGGCGAACATCTGGGCCCTGATCCGAGCTCCTCGCCCGTAGAGCAAATGGGGCTGGGATGGAAGTATGCCTACAAAAGCGGAAAAGGTCCGGACACCTACACATCTGGATTCGAACTCATCTGGTCTCCAACACCAACCAGGTTCGGAATTCAGTATTTGCACATACTTTTCAAATACGAGTGGGAGCTTGAAAAGAGTCCGGATGGCAAGCATCAGTGGGTTGCCAGAGACGCTCCTGAGATCATCCCTGACCCCTATGACTCAGGCAAAAAGCACAGGCCCAGGATGCTTACCGCAGATTTAGCTCTCAGGTTTGACCCCGCCTACTCCAGAATAGCCAGGAGATTCCTTGAAAATCCAGATGAGTTTGAAAGGGCTTTTGCCAGAGCGTGGTTCAAGCTCACCCACAGAGACATGGGGCCAAAAGCCAGCTATCTTGGCCCTTACGTTCCTGAAGAGGAATTCATCTGGCAGGACCCCTTGCCAGAGAGGGATTACCAGCTTATTGACGATGAGGATGTAGAAGAGCTGAAGAAAAGGATTCTTGCCTCTGAACTGAGCATCTCACAGCTGGTTTACACCGCATGGTCTTCAGCATCAACCTACAGGGATTCAGACAGACGGGGAGGAGCGAATGGCGGGAGGATCAGGCTTCATCCGGTAAACCGGTGGGAGGTAAACCATCCAGAAGATCTGAAGAAGGTAATCGGTGTTTTCGAGAAGATTCAGGAGGAGTTCAATGAGGAGCAGGAGAGAAAGGGCAGCGATAAGAGGGTTTCCATGGC
>CAZHKD010000203.1:0-2266 GCA_964533255.1 uncultured archaeon
TCCACAAGCAGATGGGCTGAGGCAATGAGAGAGATTTCGGGAAGGCTTGAGGAGATGCCCGGCGAGGAAGGATATCCCGCTTATCTTGCTTCCCGCCTCGCAGAGTTCTACGAGAGGGCTGGACGAGTAAGAACGCTGAGCGGAAGTATCGGGAGCGTTACTGTCATAGGCGCAGTCTCTCCGCCCGGCGGAGACTTCAGCGAGCCTGTCACCCAGAACACGCTCCGTATTGTCAAGGTCTTCTGGGCCCTCGACGCCAAGCTTGCTGCAAGGAGGCACTTCCCCGCCATAAACTGGCTTCAGAGCTACAGCCTTTACGCTGACACCCTCAACGAGTGGTTTGTGGAGAACGTCGCTCCGGACTGGAGCGAGCTCAGGACATGGGCGATGGAGGTGCTTCAAGAGGAAGCCAGCCTTCAGGAGATCGTCCAGCTCGTCGGCAGCGATGCTCTGCCTGAGTCGCAGAGGTTGCTTCTTGAGGTTGCCAGGCTCATCAGAGAGGTTTACCTGCAGCAGTACGCATACCACCCGGTGGACACCTACTGCGACCCCAGGAAGCAGTATGACTTGCTGAAGGCCATCAAGGAAGTCAACGACATGTTCTTCAAGGCTCTCGAGGCAGGCAAGCTTGTGGATGAAATAATAAACGTTCCTGGCAAAGAAGAGTTTGCAAGGGCCAAGTTTGAGGAGAACTACAAGGAGGCACTCGAGAAGGCCATGGAAACCATGAGAAAGGCACTTCTGGGGTGATTCGGATGAAGGAGTACAGGACGATAACCCAGGTTGCCGGCCCCCTTCTTTTTGTTGAGAAGACCGAGCCGGTAGGCTACGGTGAGCTGGTCACAATCACTCTGCCTGACGGCTCAACAAAGAGGGGTCAGGTTCTGGACACATCCAAGGACATCGTCATCGTTCAGGTTTTTGAGGGGACACGAGGCATCGATACCGGTTCTGCCGTCCGCTTCACAGGAGACATTGTCAGATTGAACGTCAGCTACGACATGCTCGGAAGGATTCTAAGCGGTTCCGGCGATCCAATTGATGGTGGGCCTAAGATCGTGCCGGAGGAGAGGAGAGAGATTATAGGTGCAGCAATCAATCCGTATGCGAGAGAGTATCCGAGGGAATTCATTCAGACAGGTATCTCAGCCATTGACGGAATGAACACCCTCGTCAGAGGGCAGAAGCTGCCAATTTTCTCTGGCTCGGGTCTGCCACACAACGACATAGCTCTGCAGGTTGCCAGACAGGCAAAGGTCAGAGGAGAGGGTGAGGAGTTCGCTGTCGTCTTCGCGGCCATGGGTATAACGAATGAAGAGGCCCAGCACTTCATGAAGGATTTCGAAAGAACTGGAGCCCTCGAGAGAGCTGTTGTTTTCCTGAACCTCGCAAACGACCCGGCCATAGAAAGACTGCTAACGCCACGTATGGCTCTTACAGCGGCGGAGTTCCTGGCTTACGAGTATGACCTCCACGTTCTGGTCATCCTGACCGACATGACCAACTACTGTGAGGCCCTTCGAGAGATATCTGCAGCAAGGGAGGAGGTGCCTGGCAGAAGAGGCTATCCGGGTTACATGTACACCGACCTCGCCACAATCTACGAGAGGGCTGGCCGTATCAGGGGCAGAAAAGGAACCATTACCCAGATGCCAATCCTGACGATGCCTGGAGACGACATAACCCACCCGATTCCCGACCTCACAGGTTACATCACCGAGGGCCAGATAGTTCTGAGCAGGGAGCTCCACGCAAAGGGAATATACCCGCCAATTAACGTGCTGCCATCCCTCAGCAGGCTGATGAAGGAGGGTATTGGAGAGGGCAAGACGAGAGACGATCACGTGCAGTGGAACGACCAGATGTACGCAGCATACGCTGAAGGTGTTGATCTTCGCGGTCTCGTTGCCATAGTCGGTGAAGAAGCGTTAAGCGAGAGGGATCGCCGCTATCTGCGCTTCGCCGATGAGTTCGAGAGAAGATTTGTGCAGCAGGGCAGGTATGAAGACAGAGATATAGACTACACCCTTGACCTGGGCTGGGAGCTCCTTGCAACCCTGCCTGAGGGAGAGCTAACCAAGATCGAGAGAAAGTACATTGAGAAGTACCATCCCGCCTATAAGAAGAAGGCAACTGCCTGAACCATCTAATTTTTTAGAGGTGTCATCATGGCAGAGGTTCAGCCAACACGAATGGAGCTGATAAAGCTCAGAAGAAGAATAAAGATGGCTACCAGAGGCCACGCTCTCCTGAAGATGAAGAGAGA
>CAZHKD010000204.1:0-2252 GCA_964533255.1 uncultured archaeon
GGATATATAATAATTTTGTAGATTGGGCTCAGAACTCAAAACCCTCATCACAGCTCAGCGGGGTCCTTTCATCATCGCCCAGATAAGGTCAGTTATGTTCAGAATATAACCCTGCCGCAGCTCTAAACCAGGGGTGCCTTTACGAACTCTCTCAGGAAGACAGTAGCGTAGCAGCCCTTAGGCAGGAAAAAGCTGAATTCTGCATGGTCGTTAAACTCACCGAGTCTGAAGGAGAACCTGCTGAAGTCAAAGGGTATTTCGGCACACCTGTAGCTTCCTCTTGAGGAAAACTCATCGTATTTATTCTTAAAATTATTGAGTTCGATCTGCTCCTCCTCGAGAATCTCTCTAAGCTTCTCACCTGACCAGCCAGACAGCTCTGTCTCGTATCCTGGCAATGGGAGGCAGAGAAATGCTCTCCTCTCAGAAATCAAAAAACCAATCCTCTTTAAATTGAGTTCTGTGACCTCAGTATAATCCTCTCTGTTTACTGTATATCCTTGAGCACGCATGAAAAAGTCAACGAAATCTCCTTTTTCAATGTGCCTGAGGGTTCCGAACTCCTGGATGCGAAGGCTGAGAAGCCTGTTAAAAAGGTAGGACTGATAGGCATGTATGAACATCATCTTGAGGTTCTTCGGCAGGCTCAGCAGCGCCTCTTCTTCACTCTTCCCCTCCCTCAGCTTCTGGAGCATCAGGCGTTCGTACCTCAGATATTTGGGTAGCTCTCTTAGGCCAAGCTTTACATCCCTGCATTCCCAGAGCTCCTCCCTTATTTTTCTGACCTCCTCTCTCTCACCTTCAAAGGGTTTGGCAACGTATGTCCATAACGCCTCTCTAAAGTCTCCCAGCAGTATCAGCTTTCCTACCTGGTGGGTTATGTATCTGATGGTTCCAAACCTCTGGAGCCCAAAAAAGTTGGGAACACCTTTCTCTGCGAGCTCCTCGGTGGTTGCTTGAATGATGGATGAGATGCGGTCTCCATCACCAGTATCTCTGACCTCAATCCTGAAATTGTTCCCGATGAGATCTCCAAGCTGAAGGTGAGAATTGCTCCTTCCCAAAACCTCGATTTCGCTATCCTTAATTCTAACCCTTTTCAGTCTTTCTTCAATGGTTATAAGATCCTGAGGGTTTTTTCCACCATAAATCGTGAAGTACTGAACGGTTTCAGCTTTCTTATCCTTGGTACCTGCGTATCCAACTCTCTTCTGGCTTATGCCGAGGACGTTGGAAAGAACCCTGACAAAGTTGAGGGTGTCCCAGTTGTATTTCTTGACCTTTATGACGATGTGCCTTCCATCCTTAGCAAGGTTGAGCTTGGCAACTTCCTCCACGTGAAAATCTGAGGGAGCCATCTTTATTGTGCCATTGATTCCGGGCGTGGTGGTTATGTAGGTCAGAATCCCCACTCTTCTTTCCCTTTCATCCACCTCATCCGTTTTATCAATCCCGGCCATAATCAATTCATCCCCCTACGACCCGGCCAAGCAATTAGCTGAAGAACGCATCCAGGGTGGCGTCCTTTGTCCTGCTCTTTTTGCCTCTTTTTACAGCTTTTGAGTCATCCTGTTTTGGTTCACCGGTTTCGTCCACCTCCTCATCTTCCTTCCTTTCGAGTCTCTCGAGTCCTTCTTTCACATCCTCCACAGTTTCAACCTTCCTGTCAAAAGTTGACAGAAAGCTTTCATCTTCCACCCTGTGCAGGCCGTGCTTCGAAATGTATTCTGCTATCTCCTTTGCTCTTTCTTCATTGCCGGTCATGAAGGCAAGGTCTTCTTCAGAAAAATCGTAAAAAGCTGAAATGGATGCAGCAACGGGTATATCTGCTTCGGAAATCAATTTTCTCAGGAGGAAATACATCTCAGAGTACGCTTTCCTGGTGGAAAGGTGTGAGTAGCGGGAGATTTTGGTGAGGACGCTCTTCAACCTCTCCCTCGTTGATCTGGTTCTAAACAGCATCTGCCATGTGGAGGGGCGTTGATATCTGGTGAAGCCCTTTCTGACTTCCCGCTTGCTCTGCTGGACACCTACAGTCATCAGATAGCTTGCATACTTCCACAGCCTGTAGAACTGCCTCCTTCTGACTCTGCCAAGAAATACGTCTGCCCTTGAGAGGAACCTATACCCTCTCAGCAAGTCCTCGCCCACGTACTCTCTGGGGAGGTTCTCATCAACCCACATTATCAGGTCATCGGGCGATTCGTCAAGCAGCATTGCCTCGCCATGGACTGCAGTGGAATAGGTCTTGA
>CAZHKD010000205.1:0-2204 GCA_964533255.1 uncultured archaeon
GCTATGTAGGTTGCCAGACCGCACTTCCTTGGATGGGCTATGCCGCTCCCGTCCACCAATACAATTGCATTCTCCAGCCCTTCCAGGGCAGTTTTTACAGCCTTTACTGCTGGATCACCTTCCCTGAACATCAGGAAGGTCGGAATGTAGGGGAAGGTTACCCTGTCCACGGTGTGGAACTCCCTCACAACATTCAGCGACGGAAAGCCCATGACCACGCAGGCTGAAACAACGTAATCCTCACCGCCTTTCTTAAAAAACGCCTGGTCGACGCCTGCCACGTATCGTATGGATTCGAAGGGCAGGGAGTCTTTTAAAACTACTTTTTCAGAGACCTTCTTCTGAAGCTCAATAAGCGTCTCAAGCTTTACTTTATCAGCATTCATCCACTTCAAACCTCACAGTGACGAACATTGGCCCTCTAACGTCTATCTTCCCGCCGGTTGAGGAGATGTACCGCCTGACGTTCTCCTGGAGCGTGAGGTTTATGTCGGAAAGCCCCTCCACCATCCTCACCCTGACCTCTGCATCCTCTCCTTTCAAGGCGGCAAGCTCTCCCTGCCTTGCAGCGAAGAAGGCGAAGGACTCGATGTAGGTTATGCCCGTCGGGATACCTTCTTTAAAGTACCTCTCGTATTTCTCACTTCTGGGGATGCCGTAAACGCTGCCTTTGTGCACCACAACCTCGTTCAGGAAAGCCGGGCCGCAGAGGCGCGCGTTGGGCTCCCTCTCCACCACGTATGCCCTGACTGCTCTGCCGTGAATCTCCCCTTCAAATGCCAGAAACTCGCAGGGGCTCTCAGCGTTGCAGTACTCCTTTGCGGTGCTGGCTATTGCCATGGCCATTTTCATGCCTGCCGGGGTTTCAGGCACCTCCTTAAGCTTTATGTGCCTGGCAATCTCCGCATCGTCCAGCTGGACGCCGTTGTAGAGGTAAGGATACACCATCTGCCTCACGTCTGAGTAGCCGTGCAGAATCATTGCCAGCCTCTCAACACCTAAGCCGAGGTTCATCACGGGGTACTCTATCCCGTATTCTGCAAGGGCTGAGGGTGAGTAGATGCCAAAAGTGGCGATTTCAATCCAGCCATCCGAGTACTTCGTCTTTGACCCCACAAGCTGCGGGTGGAAGGCGAACACTTCAGTCTGGGTGCCGGGAACGTAGTACTTGCTGTTCTTCTCGTCAGGCCTGAACCTGAACTTGGTGAAGCCGAACCTCCTGAGCAGAGCTTCGGCTATAGCCTTGCCCTCCTCTATGCTCACGTCCTCGTCCACGTAAACACAGCTTGCCGAGAAGTAGGAGTAGAGGCGCGTAGCATCCTCACCCTGCTCCCTTCTGAAGCAGCGGTCGATGCTGAAGAGCCTGATGGGCAGAGGCAGCTCATCTGCAATTTTGCTCAGGGTGATGAACCAGCCGGTGGTCATGTGGCTCCTCAGTGTCAGCGTGAGGGGCGAGGGTTTGAGGGCTTTGAACTCGGGAAACACCTCATCCAGAATTCTGATGGCTGTTAAAGCGTCGGTGTTCAGGGCTCTGGCAACCTCGTAGCTCAGGTCGTCGCCGTCGATCTTCCCCTTCTTGTACAGGTGAAACACGTTCCTGAGCTCCTCAAGCTGACTTTCTTCAACCTCTCTGCCGAGAATCTTTCCAATCAGCTCCACCCTTTCCTGAGAAATGCCGATGTTGGGTTTGGGAAGCGTTGCCAGATAAAAGCACCTGTCGAGAACTGCAAGGGCTTCCTTACCGAACTGCCTCCTGATGTGAACGTCCTCAACGATGATTGGGTTGACCACCTCATCAAAGCCCAGTGAGAGGTAGGTTTCTCTCAGCAACTGAATCGTTTTGAAGAGAGGGTGCTCCGCTCCGCTTCTGAAGTGGAGCCGGGGAAAGGTCCTGTTCGGGTCTCTGGGCTCCAGCAGCTCCTTTCCGAGCATCCATGCCTTTTCAAAGTCCTTCTGGGCCAGCTCCTTGAACCGCTTTACATCGAATTTCATGGGAATCACAGATAGGTGGGCCAGGAGTATTTACTTTTTATCCTCTCCCCTGGATCGACGGAAAATTTTTTCGATTTCTACATCCCAGCTTGTTCTCGCATGCTCCTTACCCAGACTTTTTCTGTAATCTGCCCTGATGTTCTTCTTGAAGATTTCCTCAAGCAGCTCATCAGCCTCGTCGGGCACCTCTTTTCCTTCGGTTTTGCCCATGA
>CAZHKD010000206.1:0-2180 GCA_964533255.1 uncultured archaeon
ACCCCTCGGTGGCAGAATTCGCAGAGAAAATATTCAGAATCATAGACGGAGTGATCACGGATGTATCTTGAGCTTGCAAGAAGGAACCTGAGCAGAGCCAAAATGAGGAGCGCTCTGGCAGTCATCGGAATTCTGATAGGAGTCATGGCAATCGCTTCCATCGGCATTTTTGGCGAGAGTTTGAAGGCAACTGTCATGGAAAACTTTCAGGATCTGGCCAACGAGGTGATAATTACTCCCGCCTATTCTCAGGGCTACCTGTCCATCGATGAGAGGACGGTGTCAAAGCTAAGGAAGATACCCTACGCAGATTCAACCATACCCATCAAGAGCTACACCGAGTTTCTTGATTACAGGGGCAGGAAGGTGCCGGTGACCATATACGGCATTGATTATGTTGAGGAGCTTTTTGAGGTTGAGAAGGGGAGTGTGAGGAGAGGTGAAGCTGTTGCTGGCAGCAAAATTGCAGAGAGGCTGAAGCTGAGAGTGGGGAGCAAAATCGTAATCAAAGGGGTGGAGTTCAGGATATCTGGCATCCTGAAAGAGGAGGGCGCCAGGTTCGACATAAACCCCAACAACGCCATTCTCGTATCCACAGAGGATTTCGGGAAGCTCAGCGATGCTGAGTATTCGATGGTCATAGTCAAGGTGGAGAGCCTTGAAGACATAGAGGCCTTCAAGAAGTCTGTTGACAGGATCGTGAATTCCAGGGAGGAGAAGGTGTCGGTGTTCGAGCTCAAGATGGTAATAGAGCGAATCGAAGAGGTTTTCGGACAGATGACAGTGTTTCTTATGGCAATAGCCGCCGTATCGCTCTTCGTAGCTGGTGTGAGCATACTGAACATCATGCTGATGTCGACAATAGAGAGAACGAAGGAGATCGGAGTTATGCGGGCTATTGGGGCCTACAGGGGGACGATACTGAGAATTTTTCTGACTGAAGCCCTCATTCTGGGCATTGCCGGCAGCATAATCGGCGGTGTGCTGAGCCTTGCTGGAGGCTACGCAATAGACATGCTCGTCCTCGGCTCTGCAGAGTACCTTTTCCAGGCATCGTCCGTGCTGTATATCGTGGAAGGAGTTCTGTTCGGAATCGCCACAGCCCTCGTCAGCGCTGCCTATCCTGCCTGGAAGGCTTCAAGGCTCGAGCCCATTGAGGCTCTCAGGTATGAGTGACGAGTCGTGGGTGGTGGGTGTGGGCGATGATTTGGTAAAAGGGCGGTGACGTGGAGACACCTGGCGGGAGGTGATAAGTGATTGGAAAGCGCCTCCCAAAGACAGCTAAACCCTCTTCCTGAACTCCGATGAAAGTTTTAGGACACCTGCCAGGCCGATCAGGTTCTCCTTGCTGAGCATGCCGTCAGCAACCTCTTTCAGAGCTTCCTTGGCGTTGAAGGCAATTCCCAGCCCGGCGTTCTCGATCATAATTCGGTCATTGGCCCCATCACCCACTGCAACGATGTTCTCCTTGCTTATCCCTTCTTTCGCTGCTATCTCGTCTATTATTCTGGCCTTCTCCCTGGCATCAATTATCCTTCCCTTTATTCTGCCGGTAAGCTTTCCGTTCTCGATTTCGAGCTCGTTCCCAAATGCATAATCAAGGCCGAGCTCTTCCTTCAGCCTTTCCGTAAAATACGTGAATCCACCGCTCACAAGAGCTATCTTGTATCCCGACTCTTTCAGACTCTTGATGAGCTCTTTTGCACCCTCCGTAAGCCTGATCTCCCTGTAAATCCTCTCCAGAACTTCCACTGGCAGACCCTTTAGGAGCTTCACCCTCTCCCTCAGCGCCTCCTCGAAACTCATCTCTCCTTCCATAGCCCTCTTCGTAAGCTCCTCAACCTCTTTTTCAACGCCAGCAGCCTTGGCGAGCTCGTTTATTATCTCCGCATCTATCAGCGTGGAGTCCATGTCGAACACTATCAGCCTCTTGTCCCTCTTGAAGAACTCGTAGGGCTGGAAGACCACGTCAAGGCCTGTGTGCTCTATCTCCTCCTTGAGCTTCCTCTTTATGTCCTCGGGGTCGTTCCCCCTGAGGTCTACGAGAAATTCAATTGAGATGAGCTTGTCTCTCGCTGTAAGGCTGGTCTTTTCTATGTTGATGCCGTGCCTGTAAAGAAGCCCCGAAACGTCGTAAACGATGCCAACCCTGTCCTTGCCAAGAATTGTGATGACGTAAA
>CAZHKD010000207.1:0-2167 GCA_964533255.1 uncultured archaeon
GTGCCCCGGAGGACGGAGAGGGTGGAGGGGAATAATGCGATGAGTGACAGTGAAACTAATGCTAAAAGAGCTAAGAGGACTTTCCTGATCATTATTTTAATCATTAGTTCAAAACAGTATTAAAGCTTTCCTGCGATGAGGACATGGAAAGATCGAAAGAGTAATCTGCCCATATGTCAGCGCATGACGCCAGTAAAGCCTGAGATAAAGCGTTCCGAATAGTCGGCCTCTTAAAGGCGCAAGCCTTAAATAACCATCTTCAGTGGCGGTGCCATGGCAAGATTCCCAGAGGCTGAAAGAAGGCTCTTCAACGTTAAGATATGCATGAGGTGCAATGCCAGGAACCCTATCAAGGCTAAAGTCTGCAGGAAGTGCGGCTATAAAGGGTTGAGGCCGAAATCAAAGGAGAGGAGAGGTAAGTAGCCGGGTTTACGGTTCAGTCCTCAGAGGAACCCCATATTTTATCCAGCTCTCTGTCCTCCTTTTCGCTTATTTTTCTGACCTCCATCAACCTCCAGCCCTGCCTGTCTGAGAGCAAGACCAGGTGCCTTCCTCTGCAGCTGAACTCCTGAACAGCCTTTGTAAAAATGTGCTCTTTTTTGCACACCGGGCACTGAACGCTAATCTCTTCCGTACTCATCATCAAACCTCACTATATCGTCTTCACCCAGGTACTCGCCTATGGATACTTCTATGACTTCTAAGGGCAGCAATCCGGGATTTTCAAGCCTGTGAACTGTGCCTGATGGGACGAACGTAGATTCCCCATTCCTCAGGTAAAATTCTTTGTCGCCAACCCTCACCCTGGCCATCCCTCTTACAACCACCCAGTGCTCGCTTCTGTGCATGTGCATCTGAAGGCTGAGCTTTGCACCCGGTTTAACTGTAACTCTCTTGATCTTGTAGAACTGCCCCTCTTCAAGGATTGTGAATGAGCCCCAGGGGCGGTGGATGGTTTTGTGATAATATGCTCTCTCATCCTCCCTCTCTTTAAGGATTTTTACGACATCTCTCACCTTTTGTGTCTCGCCTCTGCTGCAAATCAGAAGAACATCCTTTGTGTCAACTATTACGGAATCGCTTATGCCTATTGCTGCTACCAGCCTGTCAGAAATGACAAGGTTGTTCCTGGCATTTATTCCAATGAATTCGCCTTTAACGGCATTTCGGCTTTCATCCTTGTCCCAGATATCATAGACAGCATCGAAACTCCCCACATCGCTCCAGAATGCGTTCAGCGGAACGACGGCCACCCTGTCACTTTTCTCCATTATTCCGTAATCTATGCTGACTTCGGGTGAGGTTCTATAAGCATCTTCAACGCTGCTGCTCATGAAGGCATTGTAAACTTCCGGCTCGTGCTTCCTGCACTCCTCCATGAATAGCTCTGCAGAGAAAACAAACATTCCGCTGTTCCAGAGACAGCCTTCCTGTATCAGCCGTTCTGCTGTCACCTTATCCGGCTTCTCCACGAATTTTTCGGCTCTAAACCCCTCTTCCAGCCTCTCTCCAGGCTTTATGTAGCCGTAGCCGGTATGGGGCCTGTCTGGTTTCACACCGAATGTTACCAGAAACCTGTCGGCAATTTTTTCTGCACTCCTGACAGCTTTCAGATAACCATCAACCTCAACCAAATGGTCTGAAGGGAGGACGCACACCGTATCTTTCATATCCTTAACAGCCCACACCACTGCGGGAAGCGTGTTCTTTGCTTCAGGCTCCTCCATTATCCTACACTCAACGCCCAGCTCATCAAGCTGCTCTTTAACAATGAACTTGTACTTTGTGTTGGTAACCACAAAAATCTCATCCGGATTTGAGTGCTTCAGCGCCCTCTCAACAGTTTTCTGGAACAGAGATGTGGAATCGAAGAACCTGATAAACTGCTTCGGAAAGTACTCCCTGCTGATTGGGAAGAGCCTCGTCCCACTGCCGCCAGCGAGAATAACAGTTTTCATGGAGATTCAATCTGGAAGGTAATATAAATTGGTTTCCATACCTTTTGATGAGTGCAGGGTGGTTTGACTAGTCCTCGCCACACAAGACTCCAAAGCTTAGAACTGCCAAAAAGTGGTTTAAAATGTGAATTAGACGGACCCGCCGGGATTTGAACCCGGGATCCCCGGCTTAGAAGGCCGGTGCTTTATCCATGCTAAGCCACGGGCCC
>CAZHKD010000208.1:0-2135 GCA_964533255.1 uncultured archaeon
AAGGTGAAATACCTGAAGGGAGAAGTCAGGACGCTTTGGTTCTAGGGGTACTTCCTGTCCCTATGAACAATTCTCCCATCGCTGTACCTCATGTGCATGTGCCACACTTCTATAGCTTCTCCTGTCCTCGCATCTCTTATCTCGACGATTATGCTCATTCTGTCAATGCCGATCCAGACAGGCATTGGTTGAAACCTCAGCTGAATGGCGATGAGCCTGTTGCCCTCAACCCACCATGTTCTGAACGCCATGCTACCAACTACTAACTATGTTAGTATCATTATATTTAACTATTTTGGTTAGTAAACTTTAAATACATTACTGACAAGATTAGTATATGCCTCTGGCAATAGTCAGGTTTCCCGATGAAAGGTGGAGAAAGGTAAATGTTAGCAGGTTCCTCAGGAAGTTTAAGAGCATTCCGGCCAGCAAAGTCGTTGAGATTCCAGAGGAAGAGCTTGATCACGTTCTTGAGGTGCTGAAAAGGAACAACTGTGAGGTTGAGATAGTTGAGCCTGTAAAGGACGACATCGAAGTTAGAATCCTGAAAGATGTCCTGAGAAAGGCTGAAGCTGTAAGGCAGGGAATTGCAGGGCCTGAGGAGCTTGAGAGGGTTGCGGTAGATGCAATTAGGAAATTCAGCCTGGCTAATCTGAGTGAAGAGGTTGCAGAGATACTCCACGACTGCATGGACTTTGCAGAGCAGCCATTCATAGGTGATCTGAAGGACATTGAGGAAAGGGCAAAAGATGTGCTGGCAAAGAAGCTGAGCTGACATCATAGCTCCTCCAGCATCTTCTGAATCCTCTCCGGATCAGCTTTGCCTGTCAGGAACATCCTCAGCAGCTCCTTCAGAACCTCCTTGGACTTGTCCACATCGTAGCGCTCTCTTGCGTCAAGAGGCAGCCCGCAGCGCACACACGTTTTGGCAGCAGGCGGGTTGATCTCCTCACACCTCGGACACCTTACAGGCTCAAGCTCCTTCCCGTTCTCGTCCTCCTTGCCGTACTTCTTCCTGAAGTACTCGTCAATATGCACAGGAGCCAGCTTGGCGTAGCGGTCAGGCTGCTTGGAGTTGGGACTCCAGCCACGCTGCCTTATCTGCACTGAGCGAGGCACACCCTCAATCTCGTCCCTGATCTGGGCGAAGTAGCGGAAGAAGTGGGTGCGGATGTTCCTTTCTATCTTGGGGATCTTGCCATCCGAAGCTTCGGCTTTTTTGTTATGGCGCCTTACTGCTCTGTTGATAATCTTGCGGAACCCATGATAAGTAATCGGCTTCGGATAATCTTTGCAGTTCAGGTCTATCCAGACGGGAGCCTCTGGATCGTCCTTGAAGGGGTGAACATCCAGCCAGTGCTTCAGAAACTTTGCGGACCACACAAGCCTGACTGGCTCTCCTCTGTGCGTCTTGTCCTCTGGGTAAATCCAGGCTCCGAAATCGTCGAACTTCACCTGCTTAATCGTCAGCCCGCCGATGCCGCCGATGCGTGGCCCCCACTCCTCGGCAACTGCGAAGAATGCCTCATCTCTGATGTTTTCCGCTGACTCCCTCAGAGCCCTGAACACCCAGGCAGGAGGGATGTCTTCAGGCTTGACGGATTCTTCCGGTGTTACTATCTCCATCTTTGCCAGCTCAGGAGGTCGGGCATTTCTCATTCTCAGAATCACCTTTGCAACTTCGACGATCTCCCTGTCTGGATAGTCTTCTGGATATCCTTTCTCAGACCTGAGCCACTTCATGAACTTCAGGAGGGCCCTCTTAAAATCGTACTCCCCCCATCCTGGCTTTTCAGGATCTACGCCCCTCCTCTTCTTTTTCTCATAAAAGTATTTGTCAATCCTTTTGGAAATGTATTTCACACCCTCCTCTGTAAGATACTCGAAGTCGTATCCTTCTTCATGGAGCATAAATGCTATATGCCTTAAATGGCTGAGAAGCTTGGCCGCTCTCGCTTTTGAGACCTTCTTGGTGCCCCAGCCGTGGAGCGCGTCATCGATGAACTCTTTCAGGAGCTCTTTCATCCTTTCAGGCAGCTCCGCCTTCTCAAGCAACGCTAGTTCCCTTTCAAAAACACGGTCATAATTCTGAATATCAATGGCGGGCATCAAAAACCACCTCGATGTTTCTATTT
>CAZHKD010000209.1:0-2117 GCA_964533255.1 uncultured archaeon
TCGTAGCCGTATGCATAGTCCTGGTGTATCTGGGCTATCACCTCAACGTCCGGGAACAGCTCCTTACACAGGTACGCCGCCTGCACTGCGTGGGATGTGGTCGTGTTGGTAACCTTGAAAACCCAGTCCATTCTGCCTTTCGTTGGGTCTTCCGGATCTTTCCACGCCCCGTATGATGGTCTGGCCTGATTCATGAAGAACATTGTGCTGTTCTCCTCAGCAACCTGTGCTACGGCGAGCGCATACGGCGTCCCGGGGATTCCAGATATCAGATCGACTTTTTCCTGCAAGCTAAGTCGCTTTGCCTTCTCAACCGTGTCAGAGATTGTCCCCTGGTCTTCGTGAATGACCTTAACTTTCGCTCCGGCGATTCCTCCCGCGTCGTTTACCTGTTTAACCAGATAATCAATGGTTTTGTGTGCGGGTTCGCCAAATGCAGCGGCTGGCCCCGTTCTGAAGGCGATATATCCGAGTTTAAGCTCCCTCGGTGCCGGTTTCGGAGTTTTTTGGACTGGGGTTGGAGTGGGCTTGGGCTTTGTTTGCTGAACGCAGCCGCTGAACAATACCCAAGCGGCTCCCGCGCCGACGAACTTAAGGAACTCTCTCCTAGTAGGGTTTTTATAAAACATCCCGACCACCCAATTTTGTAATGAGTAATAATGATATTATATAACTCTTTCGTAGAATATGCATAATGCTCTTATTATTTTTCTCATTGTAATAAGGTAGCGGGCTGTTACTGCTAAATTTCAGAAGAATTCTTCAATTTCGGGCACATTCAACATGATCTGGAGGACTGTGGTTAGGGTTGCTGGATTTTACAGTGCCAATTTTTCGTATATTTTACCTCGATTCTTTCCAGATTTCATAATATCCGAAATCTTTTAATATTGTTTTGATTAATGATTAAAAAGGTGATGGAAGATGATTGTAGATTCTCTTCTTACAGACGAGCAAAAAGCCATCAGAGACGCCGCAAGGGAATTTGCAGAAAAGGAGTTTCCAAACTACGCTGAAGAGTGTGACAGGGAAGAGAAGTTTCCTTTTGAATTGTGGAAGAAGGCTGCAAAGCTGGGATTCATCGGAATAAATATACCCGAGGAGTATGGTGGTCAGGGGTTGGGGATCCTGGACTCATGCCTGGTCGTCGAGGAGTTCTGGCGGGTGGATGGGGGGCTCGCACAGATAACTTCAGCGACATTTGGCTCGGAGCAAATAATGATGTTCGGAACTGAAGAGCAGAAGGAGAAGTACCTTCCACCCCTCGCTAAAGGAGAAGCCATCTGCTGTGCCTGCTACACTGAACCGCATGCTGGCAGCGATGTTGCCGGCATAAGGACAAGGGCAGATAAAGACGGCGATGAGTACGTGATAAACGGCACAAAGATGTTCATAACCAATGGCAGCATAGCTGACTACTACATCGTCCTCGCCAGAACCGACCCAAACCCTCCTAAGAGGCACCACGGAATGAGCGTGTTTATTGTCGAAAAAGACGCTCCTGGATTGGAGGCGAGGAAACTGACCAACAAGCTCGGAATTCGAGCAAGCGATACTGCTGAGGTCGTATTCAGGAATGTCAGAGTCCCGGAGGACAGCCTGGTTGGCGAAGAGGGCAAGGGATTCTACCAGACCATGACGTTCTTCAACGTCACCCGCATTCCTGTGGCTTTTCAGGCTGTTGGGATTGCCAGAGGCGCCTTTGAGCTGGCTTTTGAGTATGCCAAGAACAGGGAGGTATTTGAGAGCAAACTCATAGACTTTCAGGTCACTCTGGAAAAGCTCGCAAAAATGCGTACGAAGCTTGAAGCAGCAAGGCTGTTGGCCTATCAGGCAGCATACTTCCAGGACAGGCAGGGAATTCCCGACCCCGGTCTTACGGCAATGGCCAAATACTACACGGCCAGGGTGGCCCAGGAGATAGTCAACGAGGCGCTGCAGATTCATGGTGGTTACGGATTCATGGGCGAGCAGGCGATTTCCAGAATGTACAGAGATGTGAGAATTCTGGAGATATACGAGGGGACAAGAGAAATCGAGCTGGAGATTATCGGAAGGTCTCTGACTGGAAGAATTCCATCCGTTCTTGGCACTGTGAGGAGGCACCCGCTGATGTA
>CAZHKD010000210.1:0-2093 GCA_964533255.1 uncultured archaeon
ATTTCACCGCCTAACCCTACCGCCAAATATCGGTAACCGATACGCTTAAGGTTTTGACGGCGAACACTGCATCATGGTGGATAAGATAGAGATGAGCAAATACAGGCCCTTCAGGGAGATTTTTGCCGTCAGCCTGAATTGGTTATTTGAGGATAACGGGTTTGAGGACCTGTCTGATGGTGTCGCTTCGAGTTGAGGTGGGTTCAAGATAAGGTATGTTTACCACTTCTGCTTAGCTCTTCGAGAACACCAATAGCCTTTTCATCATTTCTGAAGAGGCCGACGAGGAAAGTCGTATCAATCCCGACCAAAAAGTCACCTAAGGTTGAACTCTTTTCTGCATTCTTTTACAATTTCTTCGAGTATGCCGGCATATTCCTCATCCTTGCGCCTTTTAAATCATCCGAGTATTTTTGCAGCGCCCCCTTTTTCTACAATGGAAACTTTCACAGGCGTCACCGGCTATACTTCTTTTATCATCTCACTGAAATATATTGCCCTGTCTATAACTCCATCGGACCTCTCTCTTCGAATAATTTACCGGTAAATTAATGCGGGGGGTGGGATTCGAACCCACGAAGGCCTGCGCCACTGGACCCTAAATCCAGCGCCTTTGACCGCTCGGCAACCCCCGCTGAGGGAAGAGAAGTGCGCAGGGTTTATATCTTTTCCTAATCAAAACATTTATTAAGTCCTGAATTGTAGTGATAATGAGTATTATGAAACTCACTCTCAGGAGGGGAAAGAGAGAAAGCGAGGCTAAAGATGATGATGCAATCAGTGAAATAAGCGAGAAGACTGAAGAGGTAAAGACGGACGGAGAATTACAGGAGCAAGAAAAGAAAGATTTTGAAGCTGAGAAAGTCGTTGAAGAGGCTAAACGAAGAAAGAAGGCGTTGAAGGGCAAAGGAAGGATTTACGAAGCTTACAATCCTGACGTTCACGGCCCCCTTATTGAATACCACCCCCCCGATGGGTTCGAGATCGTTGAGGAATACTGGCTTCAGGAACCATACGTGAAGGCTTTTGTTATTTACAGCGATGAACTCCACGAATACCGCTACATTGTTGTTGAACCGGAACTCAACGCGCTTGAAGCCGAACTTTACAACGTCATGAAACTCCTGCTCCGTGAACGGCTTCAGGATATCGAGGTGAAGAGCGATGACGTGAAAGAGGAGATTCTCAGACAGCACTCAGAAGAGATACTGAGGAGCTTGAAGCTCGATATTGAGCCGAAATCGTACTACAAGGTTCTGTATCATCTTATCAGAGACCTGATTTGGTATGAGAGAATAACACCCCTCATGCTGGACAGGTATCTGGAAGACATTTCATGCAACGGCTACCGCATCCCCATCTTCGTTTTCCACCGCAACTACACCAATATTGAGACCAACGTCGTTTTTGATGACGAGGAAGAGCTGGATGCCTTCATAATCACCCTTGCACAGCGCTGCGGGAAGCACATAAGCATAGCTGACCCCATGCTCGACGCTACGATGCCGGACGGAAGCAGAATCCAGATGACTCTGGGCAGGGAGATCACGGACCACGGCTCCACGTTCACCATAAGGAAGTTCAGGGATGAGCCAGTCACGCCTATAGACCTCATATCATGGGGCACCTTCTCTGCAGAGCAGATGGCCTACCTCTGGCTCTGCATAGAGAACAAGAAGAGCCTTATCTTTGCCGGAGGTACGGCGAGCGGTAAGACGACTTCCATGAATGCTATTTCTCTCTTCATCCCGAAAAGGGCGAAGATCGTCACAATTGAGGACACCCGCGAAATCATGCTCCCCCACAAGAACTGGATTCCCGCCGTGACGAGAGACGCTTTTACACCGGGGGCGAAGAGTATAGACATGTACGACCTGTTACGAGGTGCACTGAGGCAGAGGCCCGAGTACATAATTGTCGGCGAGGTGAGGGGTAGGGAAGCTCAGACCCTCTTTCAGGCAATGTCGACGGGCCACACCACCTACTCCACGCTGCATGCAGACAGCGTGAATGGAGCAATACACAGGCTCGAGAATCCGCCAATCAACGTGCCCAGAGCCATGCTTGAAGCTTTAGACATAATCAGCATTCAG
>CAZHKD010000211.1:0-2088 GCA_964533255.1 uncultured archaeon
TCTTCCACTTGTTGGCCTTCATTTCTCCGCCAAGCATGTACTTCAGGCTCTCCTTCAGGCTCTCCTTCACCATTCCATTCAGCTCTGCAAATCTGGCAGCGTGCTGGGCTTCATCCATTGCAATGCTTCTAAGCACAGCAGCAATTTCCGGGTATCCTTCTCTTTCCGCCTGCCTCGCCATTGCCAGATAAAGCCCCACTTCGTTGCACTCCCCCATGAACTCGTTCTTCACAGCCTCTTCAATCTCGGTACCCTTCGTCACACCAATCCTGTTCTGGTTCTCACCATACTCCACCATGTTCGAACTTATGTGGTTATTAAATATATACTTTTCGGTTGTTTATTCGAACTTAATAAGTACAGACGCTGTATGGTAGAACATTTGAGCATAATGACATCCACCTGAGAGTCACATCCAGATAAAGTGTGAAAAAGCATCAAAAGTTTACATCCAGTCCGGCATTTCTCAGAATTGTAGCAATGTCCACCCTCCTCATGACCACATTAGCAAAAATCTCGATGGGGTCTTCCGGTTTGGTATATTTCAGGCCAAGGTAATCTGCAAAGGCCTTCTGGACGTTAAAATTGTGGAATAGACCGTGCAGGTACGTTCCCCAGACAAGTCCATCTTCACTGACGCAGCCATCATCTTCGAATATGGGCCTGGAAGAAGTCGTCCTGCCCATATGAATCTCGTATCCGGAGACTTTCTCTCCAATAATTCTTTCGATTATTGCCGCTTCACCCGTTATCCTCTTCTCAACCCTTACAGTTGTCTTGCGGTACTCGTCAAAACATGTACTGGCCTCAAGCAAACCCAATCCCTTGACCTTGACCACACTTCCCTTCCCTTTCCCCCTGTATTCCACCCCTCTATCCTCTATTTCTTTACCGAGAATCTGGTAGCCGCCGCATATGCCGATAACAGGTTTACCTTTAGCAAAGCGCCTAATTTTCTCATCCATCCCCCATCTTTTCAAAGCTTTCAAGTCTGATATTGTTTCCTTTGTTCCCGGCAAAATCAGGATTTCCAGGTCTTCCAGCTCCTCTTTCAGGTTTACAATTTTAACCCCGGCGAACCTTAAGGGTTCGAAGTCCGTGAAATTTGATATTCTTGGCAGTCTGACGACGCCTATTACCCCATCGTCCCGCCACTCTTCAAGGCTAAGAGAGTCTTCAGAAGGCATTCTGTGTTCAAGATACGGAATAACTCCCAGCACCCTAACTCCTGTAAGCTCTTCAAGCTGTTCAATGCCATTTTTAAGGAGGGACTCGTAACCTCTCATCCTGTTTATTATGAAACCCTTCACAAGTGCCTTCACGTCATCTGGCAGAAGTGCAAAGCTGCCGTAGAGGGCTGCAAAAACTCCTCCTCGATCTATGTCAGAGATTATGTAAATGTCGGGCTTCGCCATTCTTGCCATTCCTATGTTAACTATATCTCTGTCGTACAGGTTTATCTCTGCGATACCCCCCGCGCCCTCTATCACCACCACATCGAACTCCTCAAGCAGATCTGAATACGCCTCCTGAACTACCTTCCTGAGCCTTTTCACCTCCTGATAGTACTGCGTTGCCCCTATGTCCTTAACAGCCTCACCCATCACAATAAGCTGAGAGACTCCGTTTCCCTTTGGCTTTAGCATAATTGGATTCATCCTGATGTCTGGCTCAATACCAGCCGCCTGAGCCTGAAAAGCCTGAGCTATTGCAATCTCCTTCCCGTCTTTAGTTACATAGGAGTTGAGACTCATGTTCTGGGCCTTGAATGGGGCGACCCGGTAACCCATCTTGGAAAGAATTCTGCAGAGAGCCGCAACAAACACGCTTTTTCCAGCACTGCTGCTGGTTCCACATACCATTATCATAGTGTCAAGAAGGTATTAACTTAAATAAGATTTATTGGATTTTTTAAACCGCTTACACCGAATCTGAGAGGCTGCAGGTCATGGAGTCTTCCCGAACCGCGTCCCACTTTTTCAACTCCAGGTCTTCCAGATGATGTCTGCCATCAACCCATCCATCTAAATTTTTGGGTTATTAAATTATGTTATTGAATATAAAAAGATAAAATAACGCCCCCGCCGG
>CAZHKD010000212.1:0-2061 GCA_964533255.1 uncultured archaeon
TGCTCAATTCTAACGCCCTCCTTTTCTGTTCTTACAATCATCCCGCCAAGTTCTCTGGCTGCATTCATAAGCTTATCCTCTTCACCAATCCCTATAACGCATCCGCCACCTCCGGCTCCGGTGAGCTTTGCGGCTACGCCAAAACCTTCAAGTTTCTCCACCAGCTCCTCTATCTTCCTGCTGGAGACTCCGATAGCCCTGAGCAGAGCCTGATTTATCCTGAAAAGCTCGGGATACCTCCTCTGATCAGACACATTCCTGATAGCCTCGAAGGCAACGGCATCGATAGCATCAAAAATCTTCTCGTAGACCTGTGGCAGGTTTTTCCTCCTTTCTGCAACACCGCCCACCATCTCTGAAGTTATGGATTTCTCCCCGGTATCAACGACAAGAAATGCCATGTCCAGGTCAACTGGTTTTCGCTCTGGAATCTGCCATGCACCGCCGAAGGTTGAGACGAAGGGGTCTGTCCCGCTTCCAACTCCCTGAACGTCAAGCTCCACTTTCCTCGCCAGCTCGAAAATGCCTTCCCTATCAAGTCCAGCTTCAAATTCAGCGTTCAGTGCAGCGAGAGTTGCCACCGTAACCGCAGCAGAGCTTCCCAACCCGGACGCAACAGGGATTTCGCTTTCGATTGTTATTTTTACCCCATCAATCTTTTTAATTTCAGAAAAGCGTTTTATGGCGAAGCTGACGTAGGGATGCACCTCGTAATCGAGAGATGTTGTGCCGAGGGGCGAGGTTATCCTGATGCCCGAACCCTTTGATGCATCAACATAACACCTGAGATTTATGGCAGTGACAAGGGCATGCCTGCCGTACACCACCGCGTGTTCCCCGAAAAGAAAGGCCTTTCCCGGAGCTGACGCCCTCATCGCTTTCCGCACTGCGGAGTGATTAATAAATTTTGGGTGGAGGTGTGTGGCGTATTGATGCACGCAGGATGTTTCAGTTCCTGTCTTGTTGTGGCCAAAGGCTCGATTCTCATTTATGTAATTCACTCATTTGTATGCACTTCCTCGCTTTTCAAGCTTCAAAACCAGAATAACCTTCTCTTTCTTATCGACCTCATAAGTCAGCCTGAAATCCCCAGAACGAACTCTGTACCTGCCCTGATATCCTTTGAGTTTCTTTATAATTTCGTAACTCATAAGTCGAGTTCAGCTTTAAGTTTCCCCCATGGAATCCCGTTCTTTTTCGTCTCTTCAGCAAGCCTGCAAGCCATGTGGTTGAGAAAATTAACTGTGGGGAGATGTTGGAAGACAAATTCTGGATTGTGGCTCTGGAATTTGCCAGAATCGCTGTGGAAAAGGCGAAGGGGATGTTCAAGGTAAAAGAGTATAACGACTACAGCATGGAATCTTATAATTCCTTTCAACCCCTCTTTAGTCCTCCAGACGCCTTCTCAGCCGGAGTTCGATCTCTCAAGCACCATCTCAAGATAAGACCTCCTTATGCTTTCTTTCCTGTCAAATCCCAGTTTCTCAGCGATTCCAAAGACCTCCCGCTTACCCTTCTCAAGGTCGTCGCATTCAACCTCTATCTCCACGAATTTCCCCAGCCCCTCCACGTCATCCAGGCAGATTACTGCATCACCTGCTCTGTATATTCTCCTCTTCTTCACGACTCTTCCAGCCTCTCTGAACCCGAGCTTTTTGAACAGCTTTACTGCTGATTCGAAGTCATCAACTCTCAGCTTTATTTCCTCGCGGCTTTTTGTCTCTGAATCCACCTTGGGCCCCTTGTAGGTAATGGAGAATCCCTCAACGTCTTTTCTGACCCTCAGGGCTTCATCAGTCTCCCTGAAGTCGCGGGATGGAGAGTTGAAGTAGATGTCCTCCTCCACCTTCTCGATTTCAAAGGTTGCCAGCTGCCGTATCGCTTCCTCAACATCTCTGTCCAGCCTGAATTTCACCTCTATCTCCATGCTCACACCAACCTTTTTATACCGGTTGCCAGCCCTTAAAGTTTGCTGAACGTTGCTGAACGTTGCAGAGGTGATGTCATGAGCGTGATTCAGAAGGGAGATTTCGTCAGGATCAGCTATACTGCGAAGCTGGA
>CAZHKD010000213.1:0-2055 GCA_964533255.1 uncultured archaeon
TCCAATCTGCTCAGAAATCCAGAGGACTTCATCGGAAGAGAATTTCTCAGGAACAACTATCTTAGCGAAGGTCAGCCTTTTTCGGGTGTTTCTGAGAACTTTAAACGTCTCAATGGTTTTTTCCCTGATTCCCTCCCAGTCCTTTACCGCTGAGCTGAGCTTGAAGTCACCGGCAACAAACCCAACGTTATTCCTGACCTTTCGTGCTGCATCAGGCAGCGTCATGTTTGATTCAAGGTATAGAGGCACCGGGCTCTTCAGCTGCTTTATGAAATCGGCATACAGGAGAGGTTCGCCACCTGTGAGGCTTACGGAGTGAATTTTCGTCATCCCCTCTATAACCCCCAGCACGTACTCCGCAGAAACCGGATTTCTGAGCACCGCGTTGTTTACGCGGTCGTGACAATCTGGAGTGGTCGTGGTATCGCAGTAGCTGCAGCTCAGATTGCAGCGGCGGAACCTTATAAAGAGCTGCCTAACCCCTACAAGAATTCCTTCTCCCTGTATCGACTCAAATATCTCGCTTATTTCCGCCTCCAATAGCTCCCAACTCCCAGGGGTCCTCAACTCCGGCCTTCTCGAAAGCCCTCCTTCTCCTTATGCAGGACTCGCACTTCCGGCAGGGCTGCCCGGCACCACCATAGCAGCTCCAGGTGTACTGGAAGGGCACTCCCAGTTTGCTTCCAAGCTTTACGATCTCAACCTTGTCCATCTCCACCAGCGGGGCGTGCAGCCTTACTCTGCCCATGGTTGAAAGCTGCAGGGCTGCGTTCATCCTCTCAACGAACTCCTTGCTGTTGTCAGGGAAAGTTTCGGCTTCCTCTGCGTTGAATCCCACGAGCACATCTGCCTCAAGCGATTCTGCAAAGCTTGCCGCTATGGCGATGAAAACCATGTTTCTGTTTGGCACCCACACCGCCTTTGCAGTCTCCTCTCCAAGCTCCTCCTCCCTGACTTCCGGAAATGAGCCCGACGAAAGGCCGCCCATGTTTTCGAGCCAGTCAAGACGTATAACCTTATGCTCTATCCCGTAGTGCTGGCAGAATTTTGACGCCAGCTCCGCCTCTCTGCGCCAGGATGGCTGGCCGTAGGTGAAGGTTAAGGCAAGAACCACCTCGCCCTCCTCAAGAACCCTGGCAGTTGCGACTGATGAATCCAGACCACCGCTGAGCACCGCAACGTACTTTCCGGACTTCATGATGCACCCCAACACCAGACCCGCAATCAATTTAAAAAGGATTCTGTAGCAGCATGCGTGCTCTACATAGTGTTCCTGACGGCAAGGTGCAATCTGAAGTGCGCCTACTGCGGAGGGAGCATAGAAGAGTCTGTAATGCCTCCCGAAATAACCTATCGAGTGGACGAGCTTGTGGAGTTCATCTCGCAAGACCCCTCCCCTTCTGTAGCGTTCTACGGCGGTGAGCCGCTTCTCAGAGCAGAGCTGATGGCTGAAATCATGGATAGCGTTGAAGCTGAACACTTTATACTTCAGACCAACGGGATTTTGCTTGACAGGGTGGATGTGGAATATTTGAGGAGATTTTCCACCATTCTGGTCTCGATAGACGGCAGGAGGGAGGTTACTGACCATTACAGGGGTAACGTTTACGAAAAGGTCATCAAAAACGTCAGGTGGGTCAGAAAGGCCGGATACGAAGGGGAATTGATAGCCAGAATGGTTGCCACCGAGAAAACAGACATATTTGCTGATGTCCTCCACCTGCTCTCAATTCCGGAATTCAGCCACGTTCACTGGCAGATTGATGCTGTTTGGAGCCCGGATAGCCTGTGGGCGGACTTTGCCGGTTGGGTCAGGAGGTACAACTCCGGGATTTCGAGGCTGGCATCGTATTTTCTGTCCAGGTTGAGGAACGGTGAAGTTCCGGGGATTGTGCCCTTTCTTGGAGTTCTTAAGGCCATAATCTTTCAGGAGAACATGAAGCCGCCCTGCGGAAGCGGAGTGGATTCCTTTGCGATAACCACCGATGGAAGAATCGTTGCATGCCCTGTCTGTGCAGACATCCCCTGGAACCATCTCGGCCACATAGCAACCAC
>CAZHKD010000214.1:0-2020 GCA_964533255.1 uncultured archaeon
TGGACGGGAGCGGCATAGCCCATCCAAGGAAGTGCGGTCTGGCAACCTACATAGCCGTGAAAACCGGGATTCCGACGGTGGGCATAACCAAGAGAAGACTGTACGGAGACATCGCCGATCAGAACTTGGACGTTTCGCCTCTGCTGGACAGAGAAGATCCGAGGAAAGTCCTAGGTTACACCCTGAAGCCCTGCAAACGCTGCAAGCACATCTTCATTTCCCCCGGCAGCTATATCTCCCCCGAAACTTCTCTCAGAGTTGTGAAGGCGAGTATAAAAAAGGGAAAGCTGCCTGAACCCATAAGAATGGCTCACAACCTGGCAGCAAAAGCAAAATCAGATTATCTCTCCGATTAGAGTTCCTTCTTGCCGTCTCTCTTCATCCAGCTCTTCTGCCGTAACAATTACTGCCGTTGCCGGGCAGCCAGCATCCAGCTCGTCGTTCGTGAATGTCAGAGCCTTCCCGCCTGCAAGGCTCGCTGCATGGGCAACGACGGCGCCAACACCTTCGCTCTTCACCGGAAATATTGAGCTCAGCTCTCCAGTCTTCACGCCTTCGGCCAGCTCCCTCACCTTATCAACGCTCACCGCCTCATCAAATCTCTCAATTAGTTCCGTTCCACTTAAAGGTCTGCCGAAAAGGTAGATTTTGTCACCCCTTCTGGGGGAATTCCTCACGCTGAGGTCTCTGAATCCCACAACTGTTGCGTTTATTGCCGTCTGCCTGGTTCTTGAAATGCCTTCGTAGCTGGAGAGGAGCACCCTCTTCTTCAGCGCTTTCCTGAGCTCTCTGACGATTCTCATTGAGTAGTGGAGGGAGTTGGCCGTGGATAGCAGAACCGCCCTTATGTCGGCAAAGTTGCATACGCTTTCAATTTCGATCTGCCTGGCCAGCGTTCTTACCACCACATCCATGTCGGCCTTTATTTCATCCTGCTCAAGCTCACCCACTCCCCCGTACGAAATCGTGAAGACAGAGATGGAGTTGAAACTCCCTAGATCTATGTGTATGGCGTTTCGGTCTTCGTAGATGTCGAGAGGCAGCCTTGCGATAGAGGGTTTGAAGTAAAAGCCGATGTTGTCAAGCAGGGAGAAGTAAAGGGTGAGGGACTGCCTTATGAGCTCGGATCGGGAGATTAAAAGCTTGGACGATAGCGTATCGAGCTTCCTCACCACCTCCTCGTCCAGCCTCAGGTTGATAATTCTGGAGTTCTTCATTATTAATCCCCTGTTTATTCTCAGTCCAGAACCATTACAACGCACTCGCCCCTGACGACAGTCTCACCCCTCTGATTCCTGCATTTTGTGCTGACCACATATCTACTCTTCGGTAGTTTTTCAACGACTTCTGCCTCAGCAGTAATGGTGTCACCAAGGTAGACCGGTCGTACGTACTCCTGATGACTCTTCAAGAGAACTACGGTCCCTGGAAGGAGGTTTAAGGCTGTGGACACGAGGCTTGAAGTAAGCATCCCGTGGGCAATCCTACCTCCGAACATTGTCTTTTCAGCAAATTCGGCATCATGGTGGATGGGGTTCCAGTCTCCAGATACCAAGGAGAATAGATAAACGTCTGCGTAGCCTATTCTTTTGGTAAATGTGGTCTTGTACCCGACGTCCAGCAATTCAGACGGCGTTTGCGTTTTCTGAACTTTCCTGAACTGCCCCAGCTCTGAGTAAATCTCTCCTATGACTTCCAGCTTTCTTAAGTACTCATCACCGATTTTCTCACCCTCACGTCTTTCACCCACTCCATCGTCCCTGGATCGTCCCATAATTTCAATTCCAAAAAACCCATTAAAAAATGTTTGAATGCTGCTGTCCGGTAACGGGTACGCACCACCAAACAGCTGAGAAGAAAGTCCAGCAGAAATCCGGCAAAAAATCTAATGAAAAAACTCACAAGGTTTAAAAATTCCCTCACGAATTTCTTACTGTGGAAATCACTGTGAAAATCGTACCCCTGTCCCGCCCCCTGAAGCTGGCAAGGGAGGAGCAGATAGTATTCATCTTCAACGGCA
>CAZHKD010000215.1:0-1953 GCA_964533255.1 uncultured archaeon
TCAGAGAAGTTATTTCCTTTTCCACCTGTTTTCGACGAATACGACCTTATCTGTGTTCTCCGGCACATCGTCTCTGCTGCTAACGGTGAGCATGTTCCGCTCAATCCAGTAAGTACCTATCCAGTAAACCAGGCTCATCAGGCTCAGGCGGTCTGCCTCTTTCTGGAAAGCATCTTCAGCACTTTTTGCCTCCTGAGCCTTCTCAGAGCACCTCTCATCAGCCTTTCTACAGGCTTCACACAGCGCTTCAATGAATTCTCCAGGGTCTTTTGTGCCTTTCAGTCTCTCGACGAGGTCTTCCCTGGAGAAGCTATACGACACGCCCGTCAGCGTGACCGCTACCGGACTTCTGGAGCTGAGCGTTCTGATGACCTCTCTGCGAACGTAGCCCCAGTTCTTCCTGTTGTTCCTGAACCACTCTGCGACGATGTCTCTGTGTGCTTTGTCTGACATCACGTGCTCGGCCAGATTTGCTTTCAAGGATGAGAGCATTGACCTGTATGTGCTCTCCGTCTCCCACCTGCAAACCGGGCAGATCAGCACGTACTCCCCCATCTGCCTGCACCACACAAATTCAGGGGAGCCAAAAACCGATGCCGGGTTAGATGAGCTTCCCGGCCCTCTCAAGCTTTTCATCGAGTTCTTTCAGCTCTGCCAGCAGCTTCTCCTTCCTCTTCAGGAGCTCAATGATTTCCGGCCTCACGTTGGGTTTGCACTTCAGATTCCTGATGGCTTCCTCGACGACCTCTTCGATGGGCAGCTCCAGTTTCTGCAGTCTGGCAAGCCTTCGAACTCCAGCGATCCCGTCCAGAAGTGTCTTGCAATTGTGACAGTCATCGAAGTACCTGAGCGGGCTGATGCAGAGTGTAGGCGATTCCATCACCTCTTTTAGGGTAACGATTTTCACCTTCAAAAGTATCACCTCCCAGGACCCTTCAAAAACAACAAAATCACAAAATCACAAAAGAGCAGCAAGAAGTAAGCTCTTTGCCTGATTCATTTTCTCCGCTGAAACCTTGCTGAGGAGCGGTTCAAGATCCACATCACCGATCAGCCAGCCATCCTCAGCGCAGTCGTATACTCTGAGCTCTGCCAGCCCTTTGCCGGCCAGTGCGAGGAGAATTGCTGCAGCGGCAACCTCTTCAAAATGGCAATCGTATTCTTTACCCTTCATTTTCGTGACGGTCTCTAGGAATCTGTCTTTCACTGAGTCTGCCAGCCATATCACCACGAATTCCTCTGAACCGCACCTCTGGCACACAGCTTCCAGCATGCCATCCCAGCGCCACATGGTTTCCTGGAATCCAAGGAACTCGTACTCGTAGTCGTCTTCGTAATCCTCTCCCCTCACAGTATACCGCACACTCAGACACGATTTGCAGAACTGAACTGCCAAATTGACTCCCCCTCCTTCCTCAAACCGCTACTGTCACTATGCCAGATACGGAAGCAGCATTCTTCTCAGCTCTACATCGCATCCCAGTGCTGCCAGAATCCTGGTAGTACCAAGGCTGCTTACAACAGCTCTTACGTGCTCGGTCTCGACCATCACCCTCAGGAGCTCGGCCAGCACCGGAGCAGGAGAATTGCGAATCGCCCGGAGCGGATTGTTGTTGCGTTCAGGACCCTCCTCGAATATTCCGACGAAGTGGTCGACATTTCTTTTTATGAATTCCCTCAGCTTTTCCGCCCCGCACCTCTCGTAAAATTCCTGCTTCACCTTAAGCCCGGCATGTGACAGGATGCTTGCAGCAGCAAAGAGCTCGTCCAGAATTGAATCGTCGTGGTGGCACTCCTCGACCTTCTCAAGGATCCAGCAGTCTCCCGCGTCAAAGCAAATGAGAGTGTGGTGTTCTCCGACCATCCTCCAGTACCTTTCCCCGTACTCCTCCGCTCTCTCAGAGCTCCTCAAACTCCCTTGCAGAAGATCGAAGAAGAGGTTGTACTCTGAAA
>CAZHKD010000216.1:0-1899 GCA_964533255.1 uncultured archaeon
AAAAATCGTCTTGTGGAAAGGCTGAGAAAGGAGAAATACAGAGACGTCATCGACTCCATGGAATACGTGGAATACGTTGAGGGGAAAGGAGCCTTCAGGCCGGATGGCCGGATAAAGGTAAATGGAGACACTCTGGAAGCTGATAAGGTACTTATCGCAACGGGTGCCAGGGCCCGCGTCCTTCCGGTAAAAGGTCTGGATTCTGTTAAGGACAGGGTCCTAACAAACGTCGAGGCGCTCGATATGGGAGAGGTGCCTGAAAGCATCACAATCGTGGGAGGTAGGGCGCAGGCTCTGGAATTTGCCCAGATATTTTCAAGGGCCGGCACCCGGGTAACCCTCTTGCAGAGGAGTAACAGGTTAATGCCCCATAGCGAGCCTGAGCTATCCGAAGCCATCAGGAGAATACTCTCGGAGGAGGGCATCAGGATTTTCACCGGCGTAAGTCTGAAGAGTGTGGAAAAGGCCGATAATGGCGTGCGGATAAGGTCGGTGGTTGGCGATACTGAAAGAGAGTTCGAATCCGAGTACGTCCTTTTTGCCACTGGCAGGAAGCCCAATACAGATGGAATTGGCCTGGAGCATACCGATGTTCAGGTTGACAAAAGCGGGGCTATAGTAACTGACAGAACGATGAAGGCTGGCACGAACATATACGCTGCTGGCGACGTGACTGGAGAGCCCATGCTGGAGACCGTGGCGGCGAAGGAGGGTTCGATAGCTGCTATAAACGCTTTAACGGGTGAAGAGGTTTTCATGGACTATTCAGCAGTACCGAAGGTGGTTTTCACAGATCCCCAGCTAGCAAGTGTTGGCATGACTGACGAGGAGGCAGTGCAAAAGTATACATGTGCCTGCAGAACCGTCAGCTTCTCCTCAGTTCCAAAGGCCCTCATTACCGGGGAGGAGAGGGGGTTGATCAAGATGGTGGTCGACAGGGACACCTGGCGGGTACTCGGAGTGCACATCCTATCCGCAAAGGCTGCAGAAATAATTCACGAGGCCACGATGATCGTGAAAAAGGGGATGACCGTGGATGAGGTTATAGACACCATCCACGTGTTCCCCACCATGAGCGAAGCAATAAAGCTCGCTGCCCTGTCCTTCAGAAAAGATATTGGCAAGCTACCGTGCTGTGCGGAGTGATCGAGCTGAGGTTTGAACTTGGAGGAGTCATCGTGAGGGAGCTGATGGATCGAATAGGATTGACCTTGAAAGGAAGGATAGCAAAAGCTAGACTGACCCCACTAGAGGACGAAGTCCGGAAATATATACTGAGGAGGTTCGCGAGAACCGGCAAGCCACCGAGCCCTGAGGAGATTGCCAGAGAATTAAAATTGCCTTCCATCAGCGTGAACCAAGCGGTTGAAAAACTTAACAAATTTGACATTATATCGACGAATGGTGGTGAAATAATCTCTGCCTATCCTTTTTCCGCCATACCGACACCTCATAAGGTGGTTTTTGAAGACGGGCACGAGGTCTACGCTCTCTGTGCAACCGATGCTTTAGGCATTCATTTTCTGGTAAATGAGGACATAACCGTTCTATCTAAATGCCCCGAGTGTGGAGGAGTGATAGAAATCGTGGTTAAGGATGGCAGAATCGATTCTTACAGCCCTGAGGGGATCATTGAGTTCGTGAGCAGCGTTGAGGGATGTGGATGCACAGCGGAAACCCTCTGTCCATTTATCAACTTCTTTTGCTCTGAGGAGCATCTGGAGGAATGGAGGAGGAAGAATCCCCAGTATGGAAACGGTGAAATTTACTCGCTCGGCGAGGTACTGGAACACGGTAAGATTTTATTTGGAGATTTACTTGAGTAATGTGCGGCGAACGTTCAAATGATGGCTCTAAAGGCAGTTGTTAAAAGAGGGTGCGTCACATGACCACCTCCAA
>CAZHKD010000217.1:0-1825 GCA_964533255.1 uncultured archaeon
TGATGTATCCAACCGTTTACTTCCACCACGTGTGCAGAATAGCAAGGAAGATGTACGAAAAGGCTGTGGAGATAGCAGTCATTGAGGGAAAGCTCGATGCCAGAAAGCTTTTAACCATGGACGACTACGACATGGTCTCCTTCCTCAGAAATGCAGGAGGCTATCAGTCGGAGATAATGGAGATGATCGACAGCAGGAGGCTGTTCAAAAGAGCGCTGTACATAGGCCCCGATTCAATGGACTCGAAAGAGCTGGAAAAGCTTTCCGCTGAAAAAGCCGAGCGTGAAATTGCAGAGGAAGCAGAAGTCCCTGAAGAGTACGTTTTACTTGACATCCCTCCCCTTGAGGAGGCAAGGGAGCTGAAGGCACTGGTGGAGGTGGAAGGCGATAAGAAGAAGCTTGAAGACGTATCACCCCTTGTCAGAGCGCTGAAGGAAGCAGAGCGAACCACCTGGAGACTTGGAGTTTACACAAAACCCGAATACATCGAGAGGGTCGAGAAGGCAGCCATAGACTTTCTCGGAATCGAAAGGCTGCCCAGGCAGAAAAGACTTGACGAACTGCCAATCTGGTAATCTTGCTTAACTTTTCAACCCGAAACATTTTTAATTTTGGTTAAGTTAAGCTTACTTAAATGACCGGCGTTAAAGAAAGGATTATGCTCTCGCTGCTGTGGGGAGAGAAAGACTTTACAACCCTGAAGGATGAGCTTAAAGTCTCTTCTCCAACCCTATCCACCCACCTCAAGGAGATGCTGGAGAAGGAGCATCTGGAGTTCAGAGTAGAGGGCAGAAGGAAGCTGTATCGCCTGAAGGAGAAGGCATTCGAGAGCCCCTTTCTCTCCTCCCATTTCAGGGGGTTAAAGGCTGCGTCAGACGTGATAAGGGGTAGAACTGATGCTCTCACGGCTTTAAGGCAGGTTGCGGAGGACGAGGTGGCACTGAAGGCATTCACATCCACAATTCTGAGGTTCTACCAGCCTCTGAATGGCAGCAGGGATGGGTACAGAGACCTGATCTCAGCGCTTGAAGAAGACATATCCGGAATTGAGAGACTTATAGGAGTTAAAGAGCTGGACGAAATCAGAGAAGTTTTGAATTTAAGAATTCGCTTTCTGGATTCGCTTTACTCATCTCTTGGCCCACCTCTCAGCGTTCTGTGGATGAGGTACAGAACGAGAATTGAGGAGTAGCTGAGCAATTGGAACAAACACAGCAAGAATGGTGTCTGACACCACAGCGCCAGAGTCAGCCACTTCACAACCCCTCTTACTGGAAAAACACTAAAATTTTTTATGCAAAAACGACTAGTAAAGAGTGGTGAGACGATGAGCGAAGCAAAGGAAAAGATCAAAAAAATGTGTGAGCTCCAGAACCAGCTTGATGAGGTAAAAAATGAGATGGCTGGCTGGAGTGGTGTTGTGCAGTATGAGCTGAACGGAGAGGAATTCTTTGTGGTATATAACTCAGACGGGAGCTGCGAATTTTTAGAGGGCAAACACGAATCACCAACCTTCACAATAAAGGCATCTCCCGATTACTGGCTTCAGGTTCTGGATGGAAAGGAGGATGCCATTACTGGCTTCATGATGGGCAGGTACAAGATAGAAGGAAACGTTATGGAAGCCCAGAGACTGGCTGGAGTTCTGAAGAAGTTCCAGGGGAAGATTTAATTTTTATTTAATTCATATTATTTTACAATTTCGTTATCACCAATTTTGAGGGGAGATACTTGGATAAAAAGTATTTTGGATGGCCCATTTCAGCATTTGAAACATCCCAAACCTTTCTGAACCAATCTGAAAGATCAGCTTCCTGCTCCACAC
>CAZHKD010000218.1:0-1814 GCA_964533255.1 uncultured archaeon
AAAGGGTTTGATGGAGGCTGAGTAGTATGGCTGAAAAGAAGAAGGGTATCTGGGGGATAGCCCACATATTTTCCTCGTACAACAACACCATAATTACGATTACCGATATTACCGGCAGCGAGACAATAGCAAGGGTTAGCGGCGGAATGATTGTTAAGGCTGACAGGGACGAGGGGAACCCTTACACGGCCATGCAGGCTGCCCTGAGAGCTGCTGAGAAGGCAAAAGACAGGGGAATTGAGGGAGTTCACATAAAGGTCAGGGCTCCCGGTGGTAACAAGCACACAACTCCGGGGCCAGGAGCTCAGGCAGCAATCAGAGCTCTGGCAAGAGCTGGCCTGAAAATTGGGAGAATCGAAGACGTGACACCGATACCCCACGATGGTACTCGCCCGCCTGGTGGAAAGAGGGGCAGAAGAGTATAATCCCCTTTTTTAGCGGTGTTTGAGATGAAAGTTGAGTTTATAGAAGAGGAAGACCTCAAAGTCAGGTTTATTCTGAGCAATTCCAACCCGGCATTCGCCAATTCATGGCGGAGGGCAATGAAAAGCCTGGTTCCGACGATGGCGGTAGACTACGTGGATATTTACATGAACACCTCTCTGCTTTACGATGAAATCATCGCCCACAGAATCGGACTTGTACCCCTCAGGACGGATCTGGAAAGGTTTAACATGCAGGATAAGTGTGCGTGTGGGGGTGAAGGCTGTCCGAGCTGCCAGGTGAGCCTCAGGCTGAACGTTGAGGGACCAAAGATGGTGTATTCCGGGGACTTCGTCTCTGACGATCCCGAAACTGTTCCGGTTTATGACAACATCCCGGTGGTTCAGCTTTATGAGGGACAGCAGCTCATGATCGAGGCAGTAGCTAGACTGGGAACGGGCAGGGAGCATTCTAAATTCCAGCCGGTTTCAGTATGTGCTTACAGGATTGTTCCGGAGATTGCTGTTGAGAACTGCGATGGCTGCGAGAGGTGCGTTGAGGTCTGTCCAAGAAACGTTTTTGAGATGGAGAACGGAAAGGCTGTTCCTGCAAAAGTAATTGAGTGCTCACTTTGCTACGAATGTGTGAAGGAGTGCCCGCTGGACGCCATAAAAATTGACGAGGAGACAGGAAGGTTCCTCTTCATGGTAGAAGGCGTCGGACAGATGCCAGTGAGGACTGTTATGAAAAAGGCTCTTGAGATCCTGAAAGAAAAAGCAGAGGACATGAACCGTATACTGGAAGAGGTCAGCCTCTAAAAATTGATTGAATCTGTTTTTCTTCCCCAGTTTTTCCAATCAACTTTCGTTTGCTTTTGACTGCTGCACCTTCTTGCGAATCCGTAAACGCATGCGCTCCCTTCAAACGCGGGGTCCAATCACTTCTCCTCTTCCTCAATGGTCTGGTACTTGCTCGGACATTTCAGCAGCACTTCCTCAGCGTAGAATACTCCGTCCTTGTAGCTGCCTCTCACGACTGCTGGAATACCTTCCTGGTAGTTTGACAGCGCTCCGGAGAAGACTACCTTCATCTTGGCTTTCCCATCTGTGAGCTCGAAAATTCGTGTATGGTTTTCGGAATAGTAGACGGTTGAACCAGGGACAATGGTGCCATTGACCTGAACATTTTCAATTTCTCCTGCCGCAACAACCTCTGATACGGTTTTGTAGGGTGTGAGGTTGCCCATGAAAGATGCTAGGACAAGTATGACAAAACCTATAACGGCTACGCCAAGAATTAGCCTCTGCCTCTCATTCATAAGCTACCCTAGGTGGCAGGATATATAATAATTTTGTAGATTGGGCTCAGAACTCAAAACCCTCATCACAGCT
>CAZHKD010000219.1:0-1794 GCA_964533255.1 uncultured archaeon
ATGACCCGTGCAGGTGGTGCTGGTGAGCTTTTCGGGACGAATGGTGTCAGAGGCATAGCAAATGAGGAGCTCACAGCAGATATGGCCCTGAACCTGGGCAGAACAATCGGGACTTTGAGAAAGGGGAGAATTGCAGTTGGTATGGATGCCCGCATTTCATCTGCCATGCTCAAATGTGCTGTTATCGCCGGCATAGCGTCTGTTGGAAGCGACGTTGTGGACATTGGCATCGCTCCAACTCCTGCCCTGCAGTACTTTGTTAAGGAGAATGAGGAGGTTACGGGAGGAGTCATCGTCACCGCTAGCCACAATCCGAGAGAGTACAACGGAATCAAATTCGTTCACAGCGATGGGACGGAGTTCACCAGGGAGATGGACGAGGAGAGCGAGAGGGTTTACAAGAGCAAAAAGTTCCCGAGAGCCACATGGAACCAGGTTGGAACAGTGGAGGAGGCTGAATACCTTCGCATGTACCTGGACGGAATCATTGATAAGGTTGACGCTGATGCCATCGCTGAAAAGCAGTTCAAGGTGGTTGTAGACTGCGGGAATGGGGCAGCGAGCCTCGTCACCCCCCGGCTTCTGAAGGAGCTTGGATGTGATGTTGTCAGCCTCAACTGTCATCACGACGGCAGATTCCCCGCCAGAAATTCTGAGCCGGTGGAGGAGAACGTCGGCATGCTGAAGGAGGTTGTGAAGGTTGCTGATGCTCAGCTTGGCATCGCCCACGACGGAGACGCTGACAGGGCAACGTTTGTGGATGAAAAGGGTAATTTTGTTTCCGAAGACGTCATGCTGGCCCTGATGGCCAAGAAGTACGTAGAAGACAGCGGAGGAGGCGTTGTTGTGACCCCCGTCAGCTCTTCGAGATGTGTTGAGGACGCTGTGAAAGAGGCTGGCGGAGAAGTCGTCTACACTGCAGTAGGCTCCCCAGTGGTCGTGAAGGTTATGAAGGAGGTCAACGCAGTCTTTGGCGGAGAAGGAAACGGCGGCCTGATCTTCCCGGAGCACCTCCTGGCGAGGGACGGAGTGATGAGCGCTGCAAAGGTTCTCGAGCTGATGGTGCTGGAAAACAAACCGCTGTCGGAGCTTGCAGCGGAGATTCCCCGCTACCACATGCTGAAAACGAAGGTGGAGTGCAGGGAGAAGAAGAAGCTGCTGAGCGGGCTTAGAGAGGAGTTCAGCGAGGCCAACTTCATAGATGGGGCAAGGATAGACTTCGAGGACGGCTGGCTGCTTATCAGGCCATCAGGCACGGAACCCATTGCCAGGATTTTTGCGGAGGCGAAAAGCATGGAGAAAGCTGAGGAGCTGCTGGAATTCGGGATAAAAACCGTGAAAAAGATTCTCGGCTGACATTGCCTTTCTACGACGACCGCAAACTAATGGTGAAAATAACGAAACTCCAGCAAACTTTTTAACTGTTCTTCCAATTTTTACGGGATGAGTGGAATTTCAAACAGCAATGAATGATATGCTATCAAGATCGCAAGAAAAGGGAAGCCTCTATACATGCTGCTGAAAAAAGACGTTGCCAGGCTGATAGAGAGGACGCTTCGCTACTACCAGACCAGGATCATATCCCTCGTAATTTTCGGCTCTTATTCGAGAGGTGACTTCACCACATATTCTGATCTTGACATCCTCATAATCCTGAATCAGTGCGGGGAAAAGTACAGGGAAAGGCTGGACGAATTCTTTAAAATGGTTGATAAGCTGAATTTGCCTTTTGAGGTTTCCCCGATCATTCTAACCAAAAACGAAGCTGAGAGATTTCACCCATTATATCTGGAC
>CAZHKD010000220.1:0-1792 GCA_964533255.1 uncultured archaeon
AAGAACGTCAGGATAAGGCTGACGGAGCTGGGCAGGGCTTACGCCCTGATGCACTGAACCCTTATGCACTAAATTTTTATAATTTTGCCATTTTTGATGAATTAGATGATCGACATTCTGGCAATAGGCGATGCCTCAAACTTCAGGAAACTTGAAGAGCTACTGCTATCATCTGATTTCTCCATATCATTCCAGCCAACTGCACCGGAAGGGCTGGAAGGTATAAATGAGGCGGAGAGAAACTATCAGGCAGTACTTCTTCTGAGAGACGCTTTTGAGAGTGAAGTTCCATGGCTATCAATGCTCAAGAAATCCAGGTTCACGGTGATAACCATAGATTCCAGAGCCACCGGGAAAATAAGAAGGGGTGAACACTGGCTGGAGATAACCGCGGACGAGAGCAGAGTTGTTGACGAGAAGGGCAGCGATGTTTTAAGACTCTCAACGGCCCAGATGAAAGGCAATCCAGTGCTTTACAGAGGTGTTGAGGAAATAACAATCGCCAGGGGCTTCCATATGGAAGCTGAAGGATGGGATGTTATTTTAAACGGCGTTAATGGTGTGAAGGCCCTCGTAGGAGATATTGCCATAAGGAGCGGGAGAGATGTCATCTTGGGAGTTATGAACGAAGATGTGGCAATTTTCTCGTGTGATGTATTTTCTGATGATGTCGTCACAGCAGACAACGTCAGATTCCTGACCAACCTTCTGAATTTCAGACTTACCGGGAGTGTCGTGCTGGAATAACGTTTTTAATCCAGTTAATCAGTCCACAAAGTCTAGGAGTGTTGGATTTGTTTTTCTTTCCTTCAGCAGCGAGGCTATGGTTCTGAAGTCGCCCTCGAATATTTCTCTGAGCTGGGGTTTGTAGAGAATTGCGGCCGGATGATATGTTGCTATGACCTTCACTTTTCGCCCACTCGTCTCTGCATCAAAGACCCTGCCCCTGACTTTCGAAATGCCGGAAAACGGGATGTCTAACATCTCGAAGATGAAGCTTGCAGAAAATCTGCCAAGACAGACTATGATTTCCGGCTGTATCACATCAAGCTGTCTGATGAGGTAAGGTGAGCACGCATCAATCTCTTCAGGGAGGGGGTCACGGTTATTTGGAGGTCGGCATTTCAAAACGTTTGCAATGAAGACGTCGTTTCTTGTCAACCCCAAAACCTTCTCTATCATCTCCGTGAGAAGCTTTCCGGCATTTCCCACAAAGGGTCTGCCCTGCCTGTCCTCTTCCCTTCCGGGTGCCTCACCGACGAATACTACTTCAGCTTTATCGCTACCCTCCCCCGGCACGTATCGGGTTTTGGTGGCCCACAACTGACATTTCCTGCAGTAGCTGATTTCTCTGGCTATCTCATCAAGAGATGGCATCGGTGGAAGGAACCAGTAGAGACCTTATAAAATTTCTGTTAAAATTTCAGAGTTCGTGCGGCAACTGTAACCGGCTCCCAGATGGGTGTGAATGGCGGAGCGTAGGCTAAATCGGCAAAGAAGAGGTCTTTTTTGGTCTCCTTATCCGCAATTGCCTTAATCCAGGTCTTCATAGCTCCAGGATCTGGAGGTCGTGAAACTTTGTTATCTGGGTGCCCAGCACTCCCGGAAATTCGATGTCACCACCCGGTCTTAAGGCCCTTATTCTTGACGCAGCGGTTTAAAGGCTGGTGAGTGTAGCTGAGCTAGAAACACAGATGGTACGCAACTTATTTAACCAGGGAAAACGTAAGTTGTAAAGGGGGAGAGGCGGTGGGCGGCTGACCGAAAGGAGGAAAGTCCCCCCACCGTTAAG
>CAZHKD010000221.1:0-1787 GCA_964533255.1 uncultured archaeon
ATCCGGCAGGGTGCGGGCCGGCGAACGTCTCATACTACATGGCGGACTTCCTGAAGAAGGAGCTTGACGTGAAGATACTCGTCAGCAGCGTGGACAGCATTGCCCAGCTCTTCAGCGACTTCATATTCTACGGCCCGATAGAAAGGGCGCCGATAGCCTTCGAAAGTGCCTACGTGGTGGAGGAGGTTAAAGAAGGTTTGAACGTGGAGTTTCACAGGCTGATGGGGCTGGGGTGACAGGTGGTCAGAATGGGTGCGGACGTCACGGAAAAAACTCTGAAAGAGGCTTTGAGAGCCCAGAGAGAGTGCGTCAGAGCCATAGATGCCCACAGGTTCGATGAGTTCAGGTTTTCGCATGCGGAAGGCTTCGTTAGGGCAGTCGAGGAAATGAAAGTCTGCGAGGGGCAGAGCGATGAGGCGTTTCAGCTCTACCGCACCTCTCTGCTGCTCCACTACCGCATTCTGACGTCTCTCGCCCAAACCGTCACGCCAAGAGAAACAGCCTTTCTCGAATGGATGCAGACCCCTGCCACCATGGAAATCCTCTTCAGTCTCGATTCGTCATTCAGAGAGGCGGTGGAGGAGTTCTGCAGAGCTGTTGAGGAGAGCCGGGACATAATAGCCAGGGAGGCCATGAGGCTTTCCTGCGGGTTCTACGGGGTGACTTCGGCAAAGGACTTCGCTGCAATCCCGGGTTCCACCTTCAGAGTCCTGGCAGAGATTGCAGAGCGGAGCGACATCGACAGGGATTACAAATTAGCCATACTCTCATCAAAATCCTGGGGGCTCAACACCTCCTACGTTTTCGGTGACACCTTCAACCAGACCTTTGCAGTAACTGGCGACGCAGGAAAGGCCATTCAGAGAGAGGTTGAGGCGATGAAGTCCATGCTCCTCAGTCCAGTTGAGACACAGATGTCCATCATGAAAAGTCATGGCTTCTCTTCATTCAGCCCTGCCGATTACTTCAGGAGGTACATGGAGGAGTTCAGGCCGGTGGTGGAGAGGGCCTACAGAGAGGGAGTCCACATGGCAAACATCGTCATGCTTCCGACCCACGTGGGCGACGTTGGCCACCACATCGGCTGGCAGTACTACCACATATGCAGGGATGAGGCCAACATGGAGCTGCTGAGGGTGCAGCTTGAAATGCTGGAGCTGAACATGCAGAAAGCCTTTGATGCCGGCAAGATCTCCAGCGTTTTCGACGTTTCCAGCTTCGCAACCGGCGTATCTGCCATGCTCATATACAGGATGCTGAGCGACGAGGGCTTTACAGCAGACATGCTTACACGCTTCTTCACCGAGCGATTCTACCACAGCGTAATGGCCAGGCAGTTCGAAAGGATGATGGTTAACGAGCTGCACGTCAACGACTTCCTGGATTTCGCCTTCAGGGGGCAGAGCCTGGCGAAGAAAGGGTGGAAAATAAAGGGCTACGAGGTGGACTTTGCACCCTACGCCAATTCGGAGATTCTTAACTCTGGGGAGCTCTACGCCTTCCCGTTCTGTGCAATCACAACAAAGTTTGCGACTCTGATGAAGTTCGTGGACATGCCGTGCCTTCTTGCCCCTGAGCCCCCAAGCATCGTGGCGATGGTAAACGCCGTTGCACTTTCTGCGGAGAAGCCCTTTGCCCCGGTTGAGCTCTGCAAGGGGTGCGCAACCGCTGCAACACAGCCGAACAGGTGCGTGCACTGCAGGGCAGAGAACCCGGGTCTCTGAAGAGGTTATTCCGGATTTACCACATTTTTTGGCTCCTCACCCTTCAGAACCCTCACAACGTTG
>CAZHKD010000222.1:0-1777 GCA_964533255.1 uncultured archaeon
ACCTCTTTCCCTCAATTCTCGTGGGAAGTATGCAAGCTCGGGGAACTTAACCTGGTAGTAAACCTTTCTCATACACTCAAAAACCGAACTTGCATAAAATTTCATGCCATCTGCTGGCTGTCAGATTTTAAAGTGATTGCGGCTAGGGTGAAAGTAATGTTAGGGGTCGTCTCTTAGAACATGCGCCCCCGAACATTTTTAAATAACGGCGCTCCAATTGACTGGAAGTGAGGCTCTGGGTCGGAATTGATGACACGGATTCGGCAAAGGGCATGTGCACAACCTATCTGGCTCTGCAAATTATAAGGGAGCTCGAAAAGCTTGGAGACAGGCTTATCGGCTTTCCAAGGCTTATCAGACTCAACCCCACGATACCCTACAAGACCAGAGGTAACGGGGCAGTGTCCTTCATGATCGAAACCGAGAACCCCAGAAGGGTTATTGATGTCGTGAATGAGAATATCCTGGAGTTTGCAGAGATGGACGACGCTGATCCCGGGGCAGTTTTTGTAGATGCCGAGAGAGATGAGGTACTCAATACACTTTCAGCCTTCGCAATGAGGGCTGTCAGAAACGTGATAACGGTGGATGAAGCGTTCTTCATAATTGGGAAGTACCTGCTGCCTCACCTGAAGTACAAGTCGGGCAGGGGGCTCATTGGAAGCCTGGCAGCCATAGGGCTGGAGCTGCACGACTACACCTTCGAGCTTCTGGTCTACAGAAAGCCTGAGAGGTTCGGGAAGAAGAGAGAGTATGACAGAACAAGCTTCTTCGTGGCAGATGAGGAAACCTATCCTCTGACCTGGGATACTGTAGACAGGGAAAACGACGTTGTGGTTGCCGTTCCAAATTCACCCGACCCCATCCTCTACGGAATCAGGGGAGACAGCATAGAGGCCATCAGAAGGGCCGCCTCCTTCATTGTGACTGAAGAGAAAGCTGACGAGATGATCTTCATAACGAATCAGGGAACTGACATGCACATAATTCCACAGGATGAAGTTTCAGAGCTGAAGGATTACCGCTCCTACAGGCTCAGAGGGAAGGTTGTTGAAAGGCCATATGACATTGAAGGCGGACATGTCTTCTTCGTCATCGAAACCCTCTTCGGAGACGTCACCTGTGCCGCTTTCGAGCCGACGAAGCAGTTCAGGAAGGTAATCAGAAGGCTGGACGTCGGCGACGAGGTTGAAGTCTATGGCTCCATGAAAAACGGAACCCTGAACCTGGAAAAGATCAATGTGCTGAAGGTGGCGGAGATTTACGTTGAAGAGAATCCAACGTGCAGTGTATGCGGGAAAAGGATGGAATCGGCAGGAAAAGGCCAGGGCTTCAGGTGCAGGAAATGCAGGACGAAGGCCTACAGCAAGGTAAAAAGAAGGATAGAGAGGGAGCTTGAGGAGGGATTTTACGAGGTGCCGCCGTCGGCCAGAAGACACCTCTCAAAACCACTTGTCCGGATGAATGTTGAAAAGAAGCACGTATTCCGTTAGCTTTGGCCTTTAGCCCTCCTTAATCTCGGTTCCGCACTTCGGGCAGCATAATTTTGACTGGCTTATATCCCACTCATCCCATTCATGGCCACAGACGCTGCACACTGTTTTTTTCTCTGTCATGAAAAGTAGGGTGTCGGTAAAAAATATTTAATTTTCGAAGCCCAGTAAAGTTTGAAGGAGGAGGTGGTATTTTGAAAATCAGGTGGCTGGGACACGCAGCATTCATTCTGGAAGGTAGTAAAACCGTCGTCATAGATCCGTTTCTGACAGGAAACCCGCTC
>CAZHKD010000223.1:0-1710 GCA_964533255.1 uncultured archaeon
GGCCCCTGCGTTGTGGCAATAGATGCCCACGGCAACAGTTTATATGCTGAGGTCAGCAAGAAGGTGGAGAAGAACTTTCAGAAGATTGTTGAAAGGTTGAACTTCTGATGTGTCGTGATGAACACGAATAACACTTGAAAAGTACAGGTGCAGAACGAGACTCGAGCTGAGGAGGGAAGAATCATGAAGATAATAGCTTTCGTCGGCCTTCCGCTGAGCGGTAAAACCACTGCAGCAAAGGTTGCCGAAGAGATGGGAATACCTGTGGTGATAATGGGGGATGTTATCAGAGAAGAGGTAAGGAAAAGAGGGCTGGAGCTCAACGACGAGAATGCTGGTAAGATTGCATCTGAACTGAGGGCAAAGGAGGGAATGGATGCCATTGCAAAGAGGTGCGTGCCCAGGATAAAGGAAAAGCTATCGGAGCATGGAATGGTCGTCGTAGATGGGATCAGAGGCATTGCCGAAGTTGAGCATTTCAGGAAAGTATTCGGAGAAGATTTCGTCCTTATAAACATTGAATCGCCCCTGGAGGTAAGATTTCAGCGGAGCCTCAGTAGGAAGAGAGAGGATGACATCACCACGATCGAAGAGCTGAAGAGAAGAGACGAGAGGGAGCTTTCCTGGAGCATGGAAGAAGCCATAAAGGCTGCTGATTTTACCGTGGAGAACCTCACCGATCTTGATACATTCCGGGAAAAAATAAGGGATTTGCTGAAGCACATTGCTGCTCAGGTTGAAGTCGAGATAGAAACCCAGGTAAATCCCACAGAAGACATTGACAAGGTCGTTAAAGCCGTCAAAAACCTGTTTCCCGATGCTGAAGTTGAAATAAAAGACCAGAAACTCGTAGCAAAAGCTAGGAATCTGGAGAAGTTCAGAGAGCTGTTGAGGAGGCAGAGAATACTCGATACTGCAAGAGCTGAAATGAAGAAGGGGCTAAGTGGAAGAGAAATCACAGTTCTGCTGAACAAACAGACTGCTGTTGTGTCGAGAATAAATTTTGTTGAGAAAGATGCGATTCTCGGCCCAATCGTGGTGAGGTTCAGGCTGAACTGGGTCTCACCTGAGAGGTTCATCGACTACATTGCCCCGCAGACGAGGGATGGGAGGCCTGTGAAGGAGCTGGAGGTGCTTTAGGCTGATAGATTGTTCTAAGCTCCTAAACCCCATTCACCGCATACTCATAACCACTGACGGCTCTGTAACGTCCATAATCAGAGCTGTGAAGGGAGACGCATCCATCAGAACGGTTGAGCAGAGAGTTATTGTGGCAAATTCACGCATTGCTGACCTCCTCCAGATAAAGGAGGGTGATGAGGTGAATTACAGAGTCGTTGATATACTCGCTTCCGGAGAGGTTGTCGGAAGAGCAGTATCCTACACACCCCTTCAAAGGCTGAACAGTGAGTTTATACAGGACATCATGAGGGCTGATACGCCCATAGGCGAGATAATCCACAAACACAGGATGGAGGTTAGGAGAGAAATCAGGTGGTGGAGGATCGAAAAGGCAGGAAAACTTGCATATGTGTTCGGTATTGGGGCGGATGATGATGTCATCGTCAGAAATTACCACATTTTCCACAGCCATAACGTGCTTATGAACATAACCGAGTACTTTCCTGTCTCCAGGTTTAACCTTCCACTTTGATCCCTTTTCTTCAACTTTCTGACTGTTTTTCAGTTTCATGTCCAATTATTTATGCA
>CAZHKD010000224.1:0-1690 GCA_964533255.1 uncultured archaeon
CCGGGCCACGCACCCCATCACGCAGCCTTCTTTCTGGAGAACAGCAGAATTCTGTTTCCCGGGGATGCAGCCGGCATGTTCATGGCTGGCTACCTGATACCCACAACACCCCCGCCTTTCAGGCTCGATATGGCCATAAAAAGTCTTGAAAGGTTTGAAGGGCTGAAGCCGTTGCAGATAGGCTTCACCCATTTCGGAATGAGTCGGGCCGACGATTACCTGGAGAAGGCCATAGAGAAAAAGAAAACCTGGGCTGAAGTGGCAGAGGAGGTTGTTGAGGCCGGTGGCGGCGTTGATGAGCTCCACGCAAATCTGCTGGAGGTTGATGAGGACTACAGAAACCTCTGCAGGTATTATTCAGGTTCAGACATAGTTCTGACGATGTACAGGGTGGGATTGAAGGGCCTGGTTGAATTCGTCAGGAATGGGCTGGGATAGCTGAGGTAGAACTGGAGGAGGGAAGATGAAACTGAATTTTGTAACGTCCAATGAGGGGAAATTCAGGGAGGCGAGGGAAATCGCCTCATCCCATGGCATAGAGGTGGCATGGCTTAAGATGGAGTATGACGAGTTCCAGGGAGACTCGCTTGAGGAGATAGCCGTTAAAAGTGCCAGAGCGCTGTCGAAGGTAATAGCTGAGCCCTTCTTCATTGAGGACAGCGGACTCTTCGTGGAAGCGCTTAACGGGTTCCCGGGGGTTTACTCGTCCTACGTTCTGAAAACAATAGGAAATCCGGGAATTCTCAAGCTGATGGAGGGCGTGAAGAACAGGAGAGCATATTTTGAGGCAGTGATAGCCTTCTACGACGGCAGCGAAATCCACACTTTCGTGGGTAGAGTTGACGGAGAGATAGCGGAGGATATGAGGGGCGATAAGGGATTCGGCTACGACCCCATCTTTCTCTACGGAGACAGAACCTTTGCGGAGATGGGAGAAGAAAAGAATGCGGTCAGCCACAGAAGAAGAGCTCTGGAGAACTTTCTGATGTGGCTCTCAGAAAACTTTTTAAGCTAATGATCATCTGCCCTTTCAGGTGGTGCTAACATGGCCAGGATGCACGCAAGAAGAAGGGGAAGCTCAGGATCAAAGAGGGTTTATCGCGATTCCCCTCCAGAATGGGTAGACATGAGTCCCGAGGATGTGGAGAAGAAGGTTGTTGAGCTTTACGAGGAAGGTTACGAGCCGAGCATGATAGGGATGATCCTCAGGGATCGCTACGGCATTCCATCTGTAAAGCAGGTGACCGGAAAGAAAATCATGCAGATACTGAGAGAGAGAAGTGAGGTTGGAATGCCGGAAGACCTCAAGTCTCTGATAATGAAGGCCATAAAGCTGAGACAGCACCTCAGCCAGCATAAAAAGGACTATCACAACAAGCGCGGGCTTCAGCTCATAGAGGCGAAGATATGGAGGCTCAGCAACTACTACAAGGAAAAGGGAGTTCTGCCGGCAGACTGGAAGTACGACCCGGAGAAGCTCAGGATCGCCTTAACAAGGTAATCCATCGAGTATCATGCCCTTTTTAAGGGGACATCACCTCATATGTCTGAATTTTTTTAAAGGAGAGGGCTACAGCCAGGAGTTTGTAGAGGCTCTCTTTTCAATTCTTTCCTCCGAGAGATTTACAATCTCAGAGGGATTTGATGACGTCTGCAAGGCCTGTCCGGGATGGAAGCAGGATGGATGCGG
>CAZHKD010000225.1:0-1684 GCA_964533255.1 uncultured archaeon
CGCAGTGCTCTACGGTGGCCTGGCGTATTTCCTGAGGGTGGCGATGCGGGCGAGAAACCTCTAAATTTGATTAACCATTTTTATTAATTTTTGAGTAAGCTGAAAATTGTCGTTCAGTCCACGAAGCAATTCTCGTCGAAACCAGAATTCCGGGTTTTAAAGATTCAGAACTGGCCTCGAACAGATGGTGGCACATTGCAGATCGTCAAAGCGGAGCATCAAGGCAAAATTCAAATAACAGAATTATTAAAAATGACTTAATGAATGGTGAAAAAATTGCCCTTGGAGTTGAAGGGAAGAACATCAGAGATGTTGAGGTTGAGGAGATAAACAGGATATGGGTGAAGCACTACGACGAGGGTGTGAGGGACCACCTGGAATATCCCGAGATACCCCTCTACAAATTGCTGGAAGATTCTGCCAGAAAGTATCCTGACAAGACTGCCTTAGTTTTTATTGGAAAGAAGATCACCTTCAAAGAGCTGGACGAGATGAGTAACAGGGTAGCTGCATTCCTTTTCGAGCTGGGAGTGGGAAAGGGGTCAAGGGTAATGGTGGACTTGCCAAACACGCCCCACTTCGTTGCGGCATTCTACGGCATTCTGAAGACAGGCGCAACTGTTGTTCAGTGCAATCCACTCTACACCGAGAGGGAGCTGAGGTACATCCAGGAGAACAGCGAGGCGAAAATGGGATTCTTTGTGGAGATGGTGTATCCAAGAGTCAAGAACATGATTGACGAGGGGTTGCTTGAGAAGGTGGTGGTCTGCAAAATCGAAGACTTCCTGCCTTTCCCTCTGAATTTCCTGTACAGGTTCAAGAAGGAGAAGGTGAAAGTCGAGAGCAGACCTGAGGTCGTTTACTGGAAGGAAGTTATGCGGCATCCTCCGACGGATAGAAGGGGTGAGGTGAACCCGAAAGAAGATATTGCAGCCTTCCAGTACACCGGCGGCACAACAGGCATACCAAAAGCGGTCATGCTGACCCACTACAATCTGGTTGCAAACGTGTATCAGGTGATGGAGTGGATGCCCGGTGGAGGGAGCCATGACGTTTTTGCCGGCGTGCTGCCCTACTTCCACAGCTTTGGGCTGACAACCTCCATGAACGTGCCAATTGCTTTCGGGGCGATGACGGTTCTGATACCTGATCCAAGGGACATAAAGAGAATTCTGGAGTCGATAGAAAAGTACAGGATAACCATATTCTGCGGCGTCCCTACAATGTACAACGCCATAATAAACCATCCCGACGTGAAGAAATACAGCCTTGAATCGGTGAAGGCGTGCATAAGCGGAGCCGCTCCACTGCCGATAGAGGTGAAGAGGGAGTTCGAGCGCATAACGGGCGGGAAGCTTGTTGAGGGCTACGGCCTGAGCGAGACATCGCCTGTTGCTACGGCGAATCCATTTCAGGGTCTTAACAAGGAGGGCAGCATAGGCATACCCTTCCCCGACACGTACGTGGTGGTAATTGACGATGAAGGCACAATTCTCCCCATTGGGGAAGCTGGAGAAATCGCAATAAAAGGCCCACAGGTAATGAAGGGCTACTACAAGATGGAGGAGGAGACCAGGAAGGCCCTCATCAACGGCTGGCTGCTGACAGGAGATATAGGCAAGATGGACGAGGACGGCTACTTCTACATAGTGGACAGGAAGAAGGACATGATAATCGCCGGAGG
>CAZHKD010000226.1:0-1664 GCA_964533255.1 uncultured archaeon
GAGCTCACGCTGAAAGAGGTGGAGAACGAAGTTCAGAGGAGGTTCAAGATACTCAAGCTGAAGAATGCCTTCGTTCCCAAAGCGGTGCTTCGCTACGACATCGCCCAGAAGGGAATAAGGATGGAGTCGGTGATGAGGGTGCTGTAAGGTTGCAAATGCTGAAAGAGTGCGAAAGGTGCCATCCCATGAAGATCATTCAGGGGGAGATAACGGTAGAGAATGTTCAGGAGTTCCTGAAGGAGCTGGGTGATGAAGGGTGCCACGTGACCTTTATCAACGCAGACTACGTGGCTGACCCGTCACACGTGGAATTCGCTGCTGAAAAGGCAATCAAGGCCTGGAATGAGGGTAAAAGGGTTTCTCGAAGCTTAACCATGGAAATTCTGCTTTACGCAGCAGCAACTCGCCAGATCTGGAAGGCCCTGAGGCTTGGACTGAGGGAGGGGAGGAACAGGGTTGTGGCAGTTGTTCTGAACGATTGTGACATCTCGAAATTCGGGTTTCAGGAAAAAGAGGTTTTGAGTCTGGATGACTCCAAAATCAGGAAAATAAAAGAGTTCTTCGAGATAGGTGATGCCGAGCTCGAAATTGCCGGCGTTGAAAAGCTCCCGCTGCTGGTCAGGGAGAGGATCGTCCTTTTCCATCTTTCGGAGTTTTGATTGGTTGAGATAGTCGCCACTGTACCTGTAAGAAATGAAAAGGGCAAGCCATTTCAAAACTTTTCACTTCAAAACTTTCGGCACGTTCTCGCTGTAGGGCGGGAAGATCACGCCCCTCTCGGTTATCAGCGCAGATACATATTCGAGGGGTGTGAAGTCGAAGGCAGGATTAAATACCTTCGCATTTTCAGGAGCTATCAGGCTCTTTCTGCACTTCACGTGGCAGTAGATGAGCTCTTCCCTGCTTCTCTCCTCTATGGTGACGTCCTTCCCGCTCCTCTCCCAGTCGAAGGTTGTAATGGGGGCAGCGATAAAGAAAGGCAGGCCGTGCTCTTTGGCCAGAACTGCCAGCGTGTAGGTGCCGATTTTGTTGAAAACACCATCTCTGACAATCCTGTCCGCCCCCGCGATAACCTTGTCAACCATGCCCCTCTGCATAACTATCCCTGCCATGCTGTCTGCTATCAGCGTCACATCGATGCCGTCGTTCATGAGCTCCCAGACAGTGAGGCGTGAGCCCTGGTTCAGGGGCCGGGTTTCGCAGGCAAAGACCCTGATGTTCTTCCCTTCCTGAACGGCACTCCTTATAACTCCCAGAGCTGTACCCCACTCAACTGTGGCAAGGCTTCCGGTGTTGCATATCGTCAGAACGCTGTCGCCATCTTCCAGCAGCTTCGCCCCAAAGCTTCCCATGAGCTTGTTTCTCTGAACATCCTCATCAGCGATAGCTTCGGCTTCCCTGAGCGTCAGTTCTCTCAGTTCATCTATGCTTTCAGCCTTCATCGCCGCGTCAAGGGCTCTGTCAATCCCTCTGAAAAGGTTTACAGCCGTTGGGCGAGTGGAGGCGAGCAGCTCTGCTCTCTGCCTGATGTGCTCCTTTGCCTCCTCAACGCCGGCAAAGCTCCTCTCGTGAGCCGCAAGAGCAATCCCATAGGCACCGGCAGCCTCAAGGGCTGGGGCACCACGAATGGCAAGCCTTTTTATGGCGTCTGCCAGCTCCTCAAC
>CAZHKD010000227.1:0-1612 GCA_964533255.1 uncultured archaeon
GTCAGCACATCGGCATTGTGGTCGAGATGGTTGTGGGTCAGCAGTATGGCGTCGATGTCATTAACATGAATCCCCGCCTCGTCCAGCCTAACGAAGGCCCCACTTCCCGCGTCAACCAGCAATCTTGTGTTATTTGCCTCAACATAGATGCAGCTCTCAGCTCTACCAGTATGCACCGCAACACCGCTTCCAAGCACAACTGCCTTCATCAAAATCCCCCCATGAACTGGTGGAGGTACTTCAGGAGCTCGTTATTCTTTAACCCCTCATCTATAAGCTCCTTACCCTTTAAAATCCTGAAGCTCTGGCTGATGGACTCTCCAACGTTTTTGCCCAGCCCCTTCCATTCCTTTGCCACGTACTCTGCCACCGCCTCGTCAGCCCTCCTGGACTTCCTCCTCTCGTAGCACCACCATCTCCCGTCCTCTATGAAGGGTTGGTAGCCCCTGTCCTTGGACAGGAACTTTCTGACGTGCTTTTCATCTTCGAAGGGTGGCCCCATCCTCTTTTCCACAGGAGAAAGCTGGAAAACCCCAGTTTCGAAAAACAGGTAGCATTTCCCGTCAGTAACTGTAAAACCCCTCCGTAAGGGGGAGAATCCACTCCTTTCCAGAAAATCGTTGATTCTGTTAACAGCCCTCTCGAGCTGGGGGTAGAGGTTGTCCTCCACGATGTCGGGCTTCTCAAACTCTATGGCGAAGACGTATCGCTCCTCAAGCTCCCTCTGAATGAACGTCAAGTCGGGTTTCACGTCCTTAACTTCAAAAAACTCCTCGGAGGGGCTGGAAACAAATTCCCTGCAGAGGTGGACAAACCTTGCAAGATTGTCCAGGCTGAGGTTTGCAGCCACGTTTCTGCTTGCATCCACGGGGTCAACAACAAAGAACCCCCTTCCCTTCTCCCTGTAAACTCTCCCTCCGGCAACGTCTATTACAGTATCCCGAGTCCAGCTCCTGGCAGCCTTCACGAGGTTTCTGAAGGAGCCGTAGAAAACGATGAGGAGCTCGCACAGGTAGCCAGAGAATCCTCTGACGCTGTACTCTGCTCCGTATATGCCGTTGGCCTTCAGAAATGCCTTGAGAACTCTGACGTCTGCCTCCTTACCCGCTATTCTCTCCCTCAGCCATGCATGGTGGAAGGGAGTGCGATCAACTGCAGACTTAATCCTGTCAATCCTGCTGAGGGCGAAGCATGGCACCACGTCAACCTCAACACCCTTCACCCTCCCGTGAACGTAGGGGTGGGCAGCGTATCTGAGCTCGTATTCGTCCATTACAGCCTTCCCGATTTCAAGACCAACCCTTTCGAGCTCCTGATTGCTCCAGTCCTCAGGGAAGAGTATGAAGACGTCAATCTCCAGATTTCCCGGAAGCCAGGTGTTCCTGGCGTAGCTGCCAAGAAACTCGTACCTCAGCCCGGGATATTTTTCCAGCAGAGCATCGAGCCTTTTTCTTAGCTCTTTTTCTGCCTCCCTTGCCCTCTTCACCTCTTCTTCAGGAGGAACTACCTTCTCAGCCACCCTTTCAACGACCTCATCTATTCTTCTGTCCATCTCGCTCATGCCATTCTGCCCGCTCATACCCGTCACTCTTCAAAGCTTCAATCACTCAAG